>NZ_JANQDJ010000068.1:0-144826 GCF_029891685.1 Umezakia ovalisporum Ak1311
GTTGACTGTTGACTGTTAACTGTCCAAGTTGTGCGTCGGTGATACAAAATTTGAGCAATTAATGACTCTATTCTTAATAGACAATGAACTTTATCTGGGTAAAACGCAAAAATTGTAAATTTTTATTGCAGGATTCAACACTTCTGTTGAGAGGTTATCTGACCACTAATGCTTGTGTGCTGTGAGCTTTTGTTGTTATGTCTCTTCCCTTAGAGGAAGTGGAATTAATAGAAACAAGGTGCTGCAATTTTGGAACTTGTAGATTTTACAATTGGTTTACCAACTGTCTCTTTAGCAAAACAGTCCCATTTTTGTACAATCAATTAAATTTGGTTTGCAAGCTTTTCCCACAACTGCTTAACTTGCAAACTTTGAAAATTTTCCATAGGTGGTCACAGTTGACAGTTCACTGTTGACAATTAAAATTCATCAGTCACCAGTTGGGGATTCCCCCATACTCAACATTAAGTTGTTCCTTGCAGGGAACAACTTAATATATTCCTTTAGATCAATTACTAAATATTTGCTTGCTGGCGTTGATATAATGACCAGTACAAACCCTTTTGCTGCAATAAATCCAAATGAGTACCCCGTTCAGCAATCATCCCCTTTTCTAAAACTAAAATCAAATCAGCACCCTTGAGAGGAGCGAATCGGTGAGCAATTAAGAACACAGTGCGGTTAGCAGAAACTTTTTGTAAATTTTGTAAAACTTGCTGCTCAGTTTCACTATCTAAAGCACTGGTAGCTTCATCTAAAATTAAAATTGGGGCTTGAGACAGAAATAATCTTGCTAAAGCTATCCGTTGTCTTTGTCCACCAGATAAAGCTGTTCCTCTTTCTCCCACATTAGTTTCGTAACCGTAGGGTAATTGACTAATAAAATCATGTGCCACAGCTAACCTAGCAGCTTCTACCACCTCCTCAGCACTAATATCGGAATTCCCAAAGCTGATATTCTCTAAAATCGAACCGTTAAACAAAAAATCCTCTTGCAAAACCACACTAATTTGTTGGCGCAGTGAAGCTAAATCCGCACTTTTAATATCAAAACCATCAATCAAAATACGCCCTGATTCAATTTGATAAAGGCGTTGTAACAGCTTAGAAAGAGTACTTTTACCAGAACCACTGCGGCCGACAATACCGACAAATTGCCCTGGTTCTACCTTAAAAGAAATACCTTTTAGAACCGGCTCAATATGTGGTTGATACCGGAAGAAAATTTGCTCAAAACTAATTTGACCCTTCAAAGGTGGTAAAACCAAACCCGTACCAACTTCCGCCTCTGGAGCAACGTTGAGAATATCACCAATTCGGTCCACAGAAAGTAAAACTTGTTGCAGATTTTGCCATAGTTGCACCAAACGTAACAGGGGGCCCGTAACTCTTCCTGATAGCATTTGAAAAGCCACAAGTTGACCAATGGTTAAGTTTTGCTCAATAACTAATTTGGCTCCAAACCAAAGAATGAGCAACGAAGAAAAACTAGTCAGAAAATTACCAATATTACTGCTAATATTAGAAGTGGTGGAAGCCTTAAAACCCGTACGCACAAAACGAGCAAATAAGCCTTCCCAACGCTCCCGGGCCACTGGTTCTGCTCCATGAGCCTTAACCGAGTGGATTCCCGTGACGGTCTCAACTAAAAATGATTGACTATCAGCACTGCGATTAAAAGTTTCGTTCAGCCAGTTACGGAGAATTGGCGTAGAAATCATCGTCAAAGCTGCAAATAAAGGCAGCACCGCCAAAGCCACAAAAGTCAGTTGGATGTTATAATAAAACATCAATACTAAGTACACCACAGCAAAAATACTGTCTAAAATTACAGTTAATGCTGTACCCGTAAGAAACTGGCGAATTTGTTCTAGTTCTTGAACTCTGGCTATTGTATCTCCCACCCTTCGAGACTCGAAATAAGCTAAAGGCAAACGCATCAAATGGCGAAATAATTGTGCCGATAAGCTCAAATCTAAACGGCGGGCAGTATGAGTAAAAATAAATAGCCGCAGAACCCCCAACATAGCTTCAAATAAAGCTATTAACAACAAAGCCATCGCCATAACATCAAGGGTGGGCAAACTCTGCTGCACCATCACCTTGTCAATAATCACTTGGGTAACCAGTGGTGTCCCCAACCCTAAAAGCTGCAAGGTAAAAGACCCCAGTAACACTTCTCCTAGTAGTTTCCGGTACTTCCAAACAGCCGGAGTAAACCAACCCAAATTAAATTTTTCTTGATGGGATATCAGTTCAACCTGCCACACCCTCCCATCCCAGGCAGACTCAACCACCGACCGAGGTAAATTATCACAAGCATAATCATCATTTAAAGGATTCGCAACAATCAAGTGCGATTTCTTCATCCCATAGGCTACTACCCAACAAGGAGGCACTGATGAATCAGGCTGCCATCGCAGTATAACTGGAAACGACAACTGCCGCAAGTCATCCCAACCAACTCGCAATTTTCGCAATACTAACCCTAACTTTTCACCTGCTTCCACTAGATTTTTAGGGCTTTGTCCCCTCAGTTGGCGTTGCACCCATTCCAGGTTGACAGGATGTTCTAAATATTGCGCCACCATGGTTAAGCAAGCAGCACCCGTATTCAAATCAGAAATAAACGGATAACTTGATGTGACAACCTTCGCACATGGAATGAATTTCTCTGATTCTCCCCTCTCCTGAATCTTTTCTGTTTTCTTCGTTTCTTTGTCTGATTTTGCCCTTAGCCAAAGCTCCGCCATTTCAGAAGCGGAAACTTCCGCCCACAGTGACGTATCCCAACATAGTAATATTACTTCTTTGCTAGCAGCTACAGCTTTGTAATCTATAGCCAGCTCACATAAATCCCCAAACCAATCTCCGGTTTGTAGAGTTTCTAAAACCTGACCTTGTTTTTCTTCCCGCAAACGCACCTTACCAGTAAAAATAAAAAACTGATAACTCCCCGCTCCTGTTGACCAAATTTTTTCTCCTAGACCATAGAAACACACCTGCGCCTGATTTTGTAATTGAGATTTTTGTTCAGAAGTCAGAGAAGACAACGGCGGTTGATTCCAAGGTATGGAAGCTAAAGCATTTACTTGCAAAGATTGATTATCCAGAAATTTTAGCTCATTTGTACTTTGACTGTCAGCTTTTGAATTTTTTCCACTAGCCATTTCTCAAATAATTCATTTTCTAGTGCTTGTTTAATTTGTATATCCTCTAAAGACGCCGGTAAAAATTGTTCAACTCGAAATAAACCATAGCGTCCTTCCATTTCTATCGGCCCAACAACTTGTCCAGGATTTGCCATATCAATAACTGCTCTTAATTGATGTGGCATTGTTCCTCGGCTTACTAGCCCCATCATTCCGTTGAGAATTCTATCTTCTGTCAGTGAATATTCTCTTGCTAATTGCTCAAAACTACCTCCTTCTTCAATTTGAGTTTGTAGTTCTTCAGCTATTTCTCGATTTTCAACAACAATCCGGGAAACTATCAACCTATCTAAAAATATTTTACGTTCAATAAAGTATTCTGTAATTTTTGTTTCTGTAATTAAAACTTTCAGCTTTTCTAATTTAAATCCAAAAGCAATTGATTCATAAAAACTTGTGTAATCCGTACCATTTTTTTGTAACCATTCCTGAAAAATTTGGTGGTCATTTAGATGATTATTGATGCGGAAATCAATAATAGTTTGTTCCGTCAAACCAGGGCTGATTTCTATGTCGTCTCGCCTTTGTATTTCTTGTTCAATAACATACTGGCGGAGAATATCGCCAATGAAATGAGCTAATTTTCCAGAGGCTTGCAGATATTTTACCGCTTGATTTATAAAAATTGGCTGGTCATTTACTAGCAAAAATGATGAAGATTCCATGAACTAAACCCATAAACAACAGCTAAAGTTTTATATATTACAAAATAAATATTACTAATGTCACAATTGAACACCGTGTAAAATAAAAAAACAAAAAAAATCAACCACCGTCAACTCAAGATAAACCGAGTTACGTTAACACCAGAAATGTTGACTGTTGACTGTTGAGTTTCCAATTTGTGCATCGGTGATACAAAATTTGAGCAATTAATGACTCTATTCTTAATAGACAATGAACTTTATCTGGGTAAAACGCAAAAATTGTAAATTTTTATTGCAGGATTCCACACTTCTGCGTTAACACAAATAAAAATATTGGTTTTTTGACTAGTTTTTTTGTTAGTTTTTTGATTTGTTTGATTTTCATCTTATTTACTTTTAACTAAACTGTGTCGCAAAACCCGGACAATTAGCAATTTTAACTGTTGTATAGGTACAAGAAACCCACAGCACTAAACTCCCATGGAAAAGTACTTACAGCACCTTCTGGGAATGTCAGGTACAGATAATCATAAAACTTTTGTAGAAATAGTCACGGTCCAAATTAAGGCAAATACCATTGCGGCCACCGCCCCTATTAACGTGTTGAGAATATTTACTACTTCATTAGTGAGCCAGTCATATTTAGACTGCAATGTTGCGCCAATCACACTTTCTAAATTAGTAGCGATAAATGCTGCCAATACACACCAAAGTACTCCCAATAAATCCATCAAACCAACAGCCCAACCTACCCAAGCCATGGCCATCGCAGCCACCACACCAGCTAAAGTTCCTTCTAAACTTACTGCTCCCTCTGTACCCCGTGGTACTGGTTTTAGTGTGGTAATCAAAAAAGTCCGCTTACCGTAAGCTTTACCAACTTCGCTAGCAGTGGTATCAGCAAGTTTAGTGCTAAAACTAGCCACATAACCTAGCAACAGTAGCAACTTCAAACTGGAAACCAGGGATTGGTTGGTAGTTATCGTAGTTATTAATAATCCCCCATTGAGAATCCCCACTCCCAATGCACACAAAGCCCCAGTCAGGGCTGAACCCCAAACATTCTCCGGGCCTCTTGCTCCAGAACGCTTTTCAGCTATTCCTAGTGCTTCTTTTTTTGCCATCCCAATACGTGTTACACCAGAACCAACTAAAAAATAGAATCCTACCACCACATATCCTTGCCAACCGAGGGTTACCCAAATTAGTACTCCCAGTAACCAAGCGTGAAATATGCCGGCGGGAGTAAGTAGTTGTTTCGGTGCAATCCATACCAAACCCAATAAGACAGTATTTAGTCCTATTGCTACCAACCAGACCTTTGCAAAGTCAATAAAAAATAACATCAATTTAAAGTCTAAAATCTAAAATTATTTAAACATAACCAGCTCTTACAATTATCATGAGCCAAACTTTATTTCACCTAGCTTTTCCTGTTACTGACATTGCTAAAACTAAAGCATACTATGTTGATGCTCTAGGGTGCATTCCTGGCCGTGAAAATCCCCAAGCCTTGATTCTTAATCTCTACGGTCATCAATTAGTAGCCCACGTTACAAAAGAAACCCCATCACCCCAAAAAAGTATATATCCCAGACACTTTGGACTAATTTTTATTCACGAACACCACTGGGAGGAACTACTACAAAAAGCCTGTAACCAACAACTCATTTTTCGAGAATTACCCAAAAGTCGCTTTGTTGGTTCCACCTTAGAGCATAGTACTTTCTTTCTAGAAGATCCTTTTTACAACTTGATAGAATTTAAATATTACCGCCACCCAGAGGGGATTTTTGGTGGTCATCAGTATAACGAAATTGGTGATGGGGCTTAACTGAGTCCGCTAGAGCAGATGCTACAGCTGCACAAATCCTCCCATCGGTTAACATCCAAGGATGCAGTGCAACCGGCAATACCACTTCCTTTCCCATTGGCATTTGTGAACTATTTGCCGGAACAATCATCAAATCATAGGGTGTCCATATTGAAGTAAAATTGATTTGCCCTAACATTACAGCATCAGCATTTAAATCTTGGATAAATGGACTGTTAGGGCGCATTTGTAAGCAGCCGTAACGTTGAGAACCATAGGCAATCATGGTTCCATGATGAGGTGAAGAAATAGTGATAAATCTTTGTACTCGGTTAATTCCTCCTAGGCGTTGAACATAGTAACGGCCGACAATTCCCCCCATGCTGAAGCCGACTAAATCCATTGGTTCTTCCGCCCCAAAGGTATTGACGACATAATCGGCTACCTGCTGTGCCAAAATATCAAGACCGACACTTCCATTATTAGGGACTAGATCCAGGGTATACACACACCAACCCGATTGTCTGAGATAACTTCCCATTTTATTAAACACTGCTCCGGTGTCTTCAATGCCATGTATCAACAACACAGAGTTACGCCGTTGGTTTTTGCTGTTCATCTTTCAAGTTGGTCTGCATCAACAATTCTGGAGAAAATTTAACTGTGTAGCTTTCTTACGGTACTTTAGTTTAGAATCCCCTTGCCTTTAAGCAGGGTAGAGGTTAGGTACAGGTGAGGTGTATAATTATAAAGCTTGCAATCCCAATGACATAGCTGGCGCAAGCAAATGTAACCTTGTGTTTTGGTTTTTTTTGAACACCACGGTCAAGTATACAGATACATCAAGAGAGGGGAAATTCTCATGTTCGGTTTTATCAAAAAGTTAATCACCGGTATTCTGAGTTTCATCACTGGGTTGTTACCTGGGATTAAAGGTAATGGCTACTACTTAGAGTTAGACGAATCCACTGATGACAAAGTAACAAATAGTACATCTAATAGTACAAAAACTACAGCATCAGTAGCAGTAGATTCGCCGACAACTGCACCTATTCCTACACCAGTGACAAAGGTAGAATCATCACAAAAAAGTCAAGCAAATCAAGCTAAACCCGCCACAGCCCCAGCAGCAATCTCCAATGGTACAAAAACACCACCTGGGGAAACCACATTTGCACCTAAATATCTTGTTCCTTCAGCCTCTAGCTCTAATTTTCGTCGTCGTCCAGGTGCGAATATGAATTCTTACCTAGATATGGCTCGTAAAATGAAAACCTCCAACTAACTTCCTAGCAGAATCCACGGGTGGGAGACCTATTGACAGTCCCCACAGCTAAAAGCCGAGGGATTCTTGCTTCAAAAAAATTCCAATGAATTTACCCCCGCTAACGCGCCGCTCCGCTAACAGCAAGTATCTTCACCCTTTGCCCGAGGGCTGCAACATCGCGGTGGGTCTTGTATCCCCAACCTCTGTAACCATGAACACCCTCTCGACAACTGTTTTTTAACCCTTTCTATTGAAACAACACTACTCCAGAATGTGAAACAATTGTCCCTATTCAGCATCTAGACAATGCTTTTCAAGTAATCCTCTGGACAAACCAACTAAATTCAAATCCCCTACAAAGATAGTTTGAGCAGTATCACGCAGTATCACAAAGTTGATGTGCTACTTTCCAATGAAAGTCCTTTGTGGTACTAGAAATATGAATCATAATACCTTTGTGACCTGGGCATCTTGTCGCCTTGTATATACTCAGATGAAATGTGCTGTAAATGCTACAGCGAATATACTTCAGAGTTTGCGGAAATTAAGGTTAATGCCACTATTGGTGCTGTAACTGCTCGCAAGATACGACGACCAAGGGAAACCGGTTGAAATCCATTAGCTATGGCTTGCTCCATTTCCTTTTCCGTCCATCCCCCCTCTGGTCCCGTGGCAATGACGACTTCTGATGTATTTGATTTAACTACATTGTTTAAATGCTGATAATTGCCACGGGCTTCACAAATATAACGGTGTGTTGCTTTAGTGGCCGTAATCGCAGCGCTAAAAGCTACAGGTTCTAAAATTGTTGGTACAAATGAACGTTCTGATTGTTCAGCCGCTTCTGTGGCTATACGTCGCCAACGTTCCAGCTTTTGAGAACTGGGATTTAGTAAAGTGCGATCGCTTAATAAGGGAGCAATACAACTTACTCCTAATTCCGTACAATACCGGACTATTTCATCAAATCCGCTACCTTTGGGCAAGGATACCATCAGGGTAATTGCCAGGGGTAGTTCTGTTTCTACCGTTAGAGTTTCTAAAACCTGGGCTTGTTCTCCTTGTAACTGAGCTAACCACCATTTCCCTCCACCGTCCATGGCAATAAACCGATGGCCTTCACGTAATCTTAACACTCGTGCTAGATAATGCTGTTGCTCTTTACCCAAAATAATCATACTGCCTTGAATTTGAGAAGGTGCGATCGCAATTCTTTGTAGTTGCGCCATGCTAAATTTAATTACCTGAAGTCAAAGGTATAAAATAAAACCCACTCTCCATTAACCCTTATCGAGAGTAGGTAAACATCGAAGTACAAAGTTATGATTTATATGATTTACGCCAGATTCCTAAAATAAGCTTCTAAAGCTTCGTTCACCAATTCAGTCA
Organism: Umezakia ovalisporum Ak1311; assembly: GCF_029891685.1. Classification (NCBI taxonomy): domain Bacteria; kingdom Bacillati; phylum Cyanobacteriota; class Cyanophyceae; order Nostocales; family Nodulariaceae; genus Umezakia; species Umezakia ovalisporum. The sequence continues at coordinate 8,329 of NZ_JANQDJ010000068.1, forward strand.
TTGGCCTGTTTTGGCCATTAGCTAGTTGTTTTAGCTGACCATATACCTCATCCCGAATACTAACTCGATGTCGTGATTTACTTACACTATTAGTTGGAGGTTCGTAAGTAGCCGCAAATTCCCGCAGTGCATCAAAACCCAGGCGATGGCAAAAATCACCAAAGCTTTCCTCATACTCCCGAAAATTCTTAAAGTAAACAAATATCGGCTCTAAAAAACCTTCTAGGTCATTATGATGTAGCTTATTTATGTAAGGTTGCGCCAATCTTGTTTGATCTGGGGAACCTCCTAGCCAAACCTGGTAACATTCCGGAGCGCTCCCCACAAAACCTAATTCTGCTATGTAGGGACGAGCGCAGCCATTGGGACAACCCGTCATCCTTATCACAAAATGTTCATTTTGTAAACCAAGCTTATTCAAAAGCGCGCGAATTCGTTCCAAAATACCAGGTATTGCCCGTTCTGATTCCGTGATAGCCAAGCCGCAAGTAGGCAAAGCTGGACAAGCCATTGCATAACGCACCAAAGGCTCAATAATATTGGGGTCATCAGCAACACCACAACCGTGCAAAATTTCCTGAATGGCTAATTTATTTTCCGGCTCAATATCGTAAAAGATAATATTTTGGTGAGGTGTCAAGCACATAGGTAAATTAAATTGCTCGACAATTTTCCGCAAGGCAGTTTTCAGTTCAAATGAACCTTCATCTTTAACACGACCATTTTCAATAGAAATCCCCACAAATAACTTACCATCACCCTGTTCATTCCAACCGAGGAAATCGTAATATTTAAACTCTGGCAGTGGTTTAAAGGGTGCCACAGGTTTACCAAAATAATCCTCCACTTGCGCGCGGAAGGTATCTACACCCCACTCATGAATTAAATATTTTAATCTCGCATGACGACGGTCAGTGCGATCGCCATAATCTCTTTGGGTAGCAACAATCGCTTTAATCAAATCATAAACATCATCTTTGTCTACATAGCAAATTTCATCTGCTACCCTAGCAAAAGTTTCTTCTTTATTATGTGTTCTGCCAAAACCGCCACCGGCGAAAACATTAAATCCTTCCAATTCTCCCTGTTCATTAGTAATCACCACTAAACTCAGGTCTTGGGAATATAAATCAACTGAATTATCACCAGGTACGGTCACGCAAATCTTGAACTTGCGGGGCATATAGTAAGTGCCATAAATCGGTTCTGGACTGTTGTGAATAATAGTACCAGTACCATTACGCTGTCGTGCCGCTTTCACCTCCGGGCTTTCTTCGCCACTAATTATCTTTTCGCCATCCAACCAAATTTCGTAGTATGCACCAGTTTGGGGTGTCAGCAAATCAGCGATATTATTGGCATATTCCCAAGCATACTTATAATCCGAGCGATGCTTGAAAGGCGCCGGTGGAGCCATCACGTTACGGTTCAAGTCACCGCAAGCACCCAAAGTTGAACCCATATTTTTTACTATACTGGCGATGGCCGCCTTGAGATTCTTTTTTAAAATCCCATGCAACTGAAAGCCTTGACGTGTAGTAACCCTTAACGTGTGGTTCCCGTACTCATCAGACAAATTATCTAAAGCCAGATATAACTGGGGTGGTATAAACCCAGCTGGATTTCTAGTGCGCAGCATAAACTGATAATCTTTCTCCTGTCCCTTGACGCGATTATCGCGGTTATCCTGCTGATAGGAACCATGAAACTTCAGAATTTGTACTGCTTCTTCACTAAAATGAGTTGTATCTTCAAGGATTTGGGTAGCTACAGGTTCGCGTAAAAAATTACTTCTTTCCTTGAGGCCTTCTACCTTAGAAGGCTGATCACGATTAGCAATGGGGGCAGGAGCAGATTTAACCATCAGAATTGTTCTAGTATTCTCAATAAGGCATCGGTAAAAGCCGAAGCATTTTTCCGGCTGGGTAATTCCCGGTAATTTGGTCGGCAATAAAAGTAATAATCTTATTTTAACACGGCAAAAAGCCGACTTTATCAGTGATTCAGCACTTCACAAAACAAAACCGACCTTTTGAACAAGTTTTACTTAACCCAAACCAAGGATTTTTGCAGCAAACTCATGAAACTTAAACATAAAACACCTATAGGTGTGTCTATAAGTGTAGAAGTTTATCTATTTATCTATCAATTAGGAATTACCTAAAGCGATAACCTAAACCGCCATTGATACTAACAGCAGCAGCCGAGCTATTTTCATAAGCCCTGATTCCGAGTTTGGCATTAGTATAAACCAGGAAATTATTAGCAACTTCCCTTTCCACACCCGCACCCACTACTACACCATCCTTATTACCCAAAGGAGTAGACAAGCCATTTTTTTCTACAAAAGAATAACCGCCAGTGATAAAGGCGTTAGTACCATTGGCAATTGCCAAATCTAAGGAAACTTCTGGAATAACAGCAGTGGTCTCATCATTCCAAAGAACATTCCCCCGGGCGGACAACGGTGTATTTCCCAATTTCACACGGCCTGTCAGATTACCACCAAAATTGGCAGCATCACTGTTTTGCCCACCATTAGTAACACCAGCTGCAACCCCAGCACCAACATAACTGGCATCCGTACCCCTTTTTACTTGAGCAGAAGCTTCACCTCCATTAATAATAAAAGGAGCAACTATTAAAGAAGACAATGCAGATATTGCCACAAAAGACTTGAGTATATTCTTCATAATCTGGAAAAACTTTGTATGTTTCACTTATATATTCAAAGTCGAAAATACTTTGAAAATGTTCCGGTTAATTTTGAATCTTTTTTGGCATTCTTCTCGGCATTGATGCACAGATTTTACAACCTGATAAAATTTTGCATAAATATGGCAAATAAAATAGTTAATTAATACCTGCTATCTGACTTTTTACATAGAATAGAATCGGAGGCTGTAGCAGATATGGCAACAACATTAAGAAGTAATCTATAAAGTTAAATTTTGGTAATGCTCATGGAGAGTAAATAATGCTAACCGCTACAAAAACATTGTCTGGTTTGATGGGTTTATGTGTCGGTGATGCCTTGGGTGTGCCAGTTGAGTTTACTAGCCGCGCTGAAAGAATGAAATCTCCAGTGACAACAATGCTAGGTTATGGCACATGGAATCAACCCCCAGGAACTTGGTCAGATGACAGTTCCTTGACATTTTGCTTGGCAGAAAGCCTCTGTAGAGGATATTCATTAGATGCCATAGCCAATTCCTTCTGGCGTTGGTACAAGGAAGCTTATTGGACTCCCCGTGGCAGCCTGTTTGATATTGGTCAAACCACCCATGAAGCAATTATGCGCCTTAAACAGGGAATATTACCTCAACACGCAGGAGGTAAAGTAGAAAATAGCAATGGCAATGGGTCTTTAATGAGAATTTTACCTATGGCTTATTGTTATCAAAACCTAACCCTACCAGAATTGATAGTGCGGGTGCATGATGTTTCTGCCATTACCCACGCTCATATGCGATCGCAAATGGCCTGCGGCATTTACATTACCATTGCCCTAGCCCTACTCAAAGGGGCGAACCTAGAGACAGCCTATTTAGAAGCATTAGAAAAAATCCAATCACTTTATTGTCAGCGGGAACATATTTTAGAAAAGCCCCATTTTCGCCGAATATTCAGCGGTGAAATAGCCAATATCCCCATAGAGGAAATTAACTCTGGCGGATATGTGATTGATACCTTGGAATCATCACTGTGGTGTTTGTTAAACACTTCATCTTACCCCGAGGCAGTACTAAAAGCCGTCAACTTGGGAGGAGATACAGATACCACTGCTGCCGTAACTGGGGGGTTAGCAGGAATTTACTATGGAGTAGAAAATATTCCCCCACAATGGATCAAAAAAATTCCTCGCAAAAGAGACATTATTAACTTGGCAGAGCGTTTTGCAAAAGCCATTGACGCTCAGATTGTTTAAATCGCCCCACCCCCTCCCGGCCAAGGGAGGAGGGAAAAAGGCGTTCTCAGACAACTGCTAAGGTTTAACCTGCCCAGAAATCCATTGCAAGTAGGCTTGGGAACCGGCAACAATAGGTAAGGCGATAATTTCTGAAACCTCGTAGGAATGGAGTTCACGAATTTTAGCTTCCAGAGACGAAAATATCGCCAAATCAGTCTTGATTAGTAACTGCCACTCATACTCTTTGTATATTTCTCCTTGCCAAGCGTAAATTGAATGGATAGGCAACAAACTCACACAAGCAGCTAACTTAGCTTCCACAAGGGCATTTGCAATTTTCTCTGCCTCCTGCCTGTTGGCAGTTGTCACCAGTACTACACCATAATCAGCAGGTATCTCCATAACTTTTAAACCATAGACAGAGAATAAACCTGACCATCAATCAACAGTCGCGTAATACCCTTGGCTTGCAGATGAGTACTAGCTTTTTGCAAAACTTTACTGTCAGGAACTTTAATCACGCGATCCCGCTTAGTAGAAAAGCGCTTTGCAACCCGATGGTTATCAAACACTGGCAAAGTTTTTTGCAGGGTTTCTAAATTAGGGATTTGACCCAAATCACCAAAATCCTTAAGTGGTCGGGTAATTAACTCAGAAGACCTATCGATAACTAAATAACAACTTTTCGGCAACTGTGCTGCGGAAAATGGCAAGACTTGAACTGGCGCTTCACTTAACCTTCGTCTTGCAACTAAAGGCATTACCTCCTCTGAGTCTTCCTCTTCGTCCTCGTAATCTTCGTCGTAATCTTCCTCCAACTCATCTTCCAAATCAGACAACTCTTCTGATTCGTCTAGCAACTCCTCTCCCAGCATTTGAGCAATAACACTTGCTTCCGTATGTTCCACCTTAAAACTAGGACGAGCAACACTGGTCATCTCCCGTTGCTTAGGCTCCAATATTTCCAATCGCTTTACCGGACGCAGCTTTGGTTTTTCTTCCGCCGAAGAGCGTCGTCGAATTCTTCTGATTGAAGAAGTGAATTCCTCCTCCTTCTCCTCCTCAGGTAGCTGTTCTTCAACCACTTGCTTCGGCGGCAAAATATCTGGTAACCTCAACCGAGGAGCCACTGTTTCCTGCACCGGCACTTCTTTCTCCGGCTCTTTTTCTGCTTGCCTTAACAAAGGCAATTGTTCATAACTTACCTGAGCCCTACCTTCAGGAGTTCTGGCAGCACGTTTAAGAGAAACGAGATATTCGTATTCATCTTCTGGTAACGTACTTTTGAGTAAACGACTAATTGTCGAGTTACTCACACCATAGCGTTCTGCCAAAGTTGACGTTGTTTCGGCAGTTTCTCGATATAACTTCAGGATTTCTTGTTTGTCAGGATCTGTTAGTTTTCTCACGGTAGACACCAAATTTCCTAAGCTCGTTTACCCCCGCACTCTCGTCGAATTCGGCTCAATAATGCTTCATCTCCGAGAACAGCGCCCATACCAAATAAAACTCCACTAAATACCCAAAACACTTCTAGTATCTCCCCACTTTAATAGTTTTGCCCTTGAGCATATTTAAACTCCATATCTGCAATGTAGAGCTAAAACGCCTCCGGTGCAATCATTCTTTATGACTGGGAAACTCCACCCCCCAAAAAGCCAGTGGCAAAGTTATAGCAATAATTAACACAAACACATCGTTAACTACGTAAAACCAACTCAACATAGCAACCAGGGCCCCTGAGGGTGTTGTTTGTTCTCTGCAAATCCACCATGCCAACACACTAGCAAATAATGCAATTGCCGAACCTATCAGCAATTGCCATTTTTCTAAATTAAGTCCTCTGGAACCTACATATGAAATCATGCCTATACCAAAAGAAATATAAGTCAGTACAAAAAAGATATCGCCAATAGATACATCTGGTTCTTCATTTAAGATTATTTCTATGCAACCGAAAAATGTCCCTCCCAACAAATAAGAAGACATACCAACAGCAATTGCGAGCCAAACATTTCGGCTACTAACAATTTCCAGGCCACGCCAATTCTTCAAGCATAAAACATCGGCACCCAACTAAGCCAAACCTTTAAAAATATTTGTACCAATCACGTACCAATCAGCACGTTTTTCCATAGCATCTACTTCTGGAACCTTGGCACTAAATAATAACAAGTATAGCAGTACCAGCAACACCCACCCCATGGACATCCAGATGATATTGCCACTAAAAAAGCAGGAGATTGAGAAAGATGTGCCCTTTTCTAAGAGCTACTCATAACAATGGACTAAGTAAATGCACTCAGGACTATTTTGCCGTTGTAGACCAGGCATCTTGCCCGCCTAAATCCAATGTAAATGTGAACATAAAAATCAAACCTTCTGGAATTTTTATTTGCATCTTGGCACAATATCAGGATATAATTCGGAAAGTAACTCCTCCAAGAGTTGCCAATTTCGATTGGGCGCGTAGCTCAGTGGATAGAGCCACGGATTTCTAATCCGTTGGTCGCAGGTTCGAACCCTGCCGCGCTCGTCTTTACCCAATGCAAACCTGTCAAAGGTAGTTTACACCACAAAATTACGTTCAAAGTTCCCCCCTTCCAGGGATATAGATGTACCCAAGGAGGGATCACTGGGCAAAACACCCGAAACCGTTAACTACCTAATCTTGACAGCACAGTGCAAAAAGCCCGTGACGAGGATTGAACTCGTGACCTCACCCTTACCAAGGGTGTGCTCTACCACTGAGCCACACGGGCAAAACCAAACCTGACATTTTTGAGTAACGAGCTACAAAGGCGCGAAAAAACCAATCACTTAGCCGTTATAGCTCACTACCTTAAAAGTGGTGGGCCGGGCTGGATTTGAACCAGCGTAGGCGCTAGCCAACGGATTTACAGTCCGTCTCCATTAACCACTCGGACACCGACCCATTTCTCTCACGATTACTAATCTTATCACCATATTTTAGAAAATGCAAGTGTTTTGCAAAAAAAAATTTTTGCCCCCGTGGAACAAATCTGTACAATACCCAAAAACATAGACCTTAATTAACTGGGTAATGGGTAGTTGATAGTACAGGGCGTGAAAATTCCAACCGATAGCGATAAAGAGCCACTGGACGAGAACCTGCGGTAAAGTAATCTGGATCTTGGGGTGAAAGATAAACAGCAGTTATTTGATCTGCCACAACTGCCGGCTCAGAAGTGGAAAGTTTCTGGTATGCCGTAGTCGATTCCACCACATTGAAGTAGGGAAAAGAACCACCTTTAAATAGTTGTTGAAATACTTCCGAACTGATAAACTTATCCTCCGAGGGTTTTTCAGTAGCCCTGGCTGTAATAATAGAAACTAATTGACGGTCACCACCTAAAAATGTAATTTGCCTATTGGGGGAGTCGGGGTCTACCTTCACTGATAACACACCTTCCTCACCTAAATAAGCTCTTGCCAAATTTAAGCTATTAAATGTTCTATCTGCCACTAAATTAGCTGATGGACTCAGTATTTTCGGCAGCAATGGCAACAATTTTAACCCAGGAATCCAAGGCTTGACTTTGATAAAACGAACCAGAAAACTTACAGGCTGATTGAGTTGTTGGCGATTAGATTCAAATCCAGGAGTGACAACATCCGGAGCTAAAGGTGCAACCAAATCTACCAATGTACTTGTAACTTGCCACGAACCTGCCATCCAATCAGGATAAACCAAATCCCCCTCAGCAGGTCGCACCGAAGTGAGTTGTTCCCATTCAGGAAAATTTGCTAATCGTTGAGATAATTCTCCCGCCATTGCTGTCCCAGCCCATCCTACTAGACAGCAAACAACTAAGCCAAAACTCCAAATTGCCCTCATCGTTAGTATAAATTTTACTTGCATTAACCAAAAGTATAAAATTAATTATAGTGATGCGAGGTTGAAAGCAGATAAACCAATCACACCTAATTGTCTATAAGTTAGGGTTTTGCTCTTAAATCACTGCATCTAATGATTGAGCCAGTAATTTTTCTACTTTGGCATTTTGCTTAAGGTCACTCCACACTTGACATTGCTTAAAGCGCCGAAAGATATCATCTACACGGCTTTTTAATAATGCAGTTGTTACTGACTGAGATTCCTGGTGAATTTAAGGAAAGATTATAGGCGACTGAGCATCCCTATGAGGCCAAAGTCTCACCCAGGGTTTTAAAAACGAGTCGGTTGAGTGACTGACCAGCTTAGTTTAATCTTTCGTAAGCAGCAACAATACGCTGAACCAATGGATGGCGTACAACATCCTGCTGAGTAAATTCGCAAAAACTAATACCTTCAACATTCTTGAGAATTTGTAAAGCTACTGCTAGTCCTGATTTTTGGTTCACGGGTAAATCTGTTTGTGTTGTGTCACCCGTAATCACCATCCGAGAACGGAAACCCAAACGAGTTAATACCATTTTCATCTGAGCAGGTGTAGTATTTTGGGCTTCATCTACAATGACAAAAGCATGATTGAGAGTGCGTCCTCGCATATAGGCAAGTGGGGCAACTTCAATTACACCACGTTCCATTAAACTGGGGACTTTTTCTTGATCAATGAATTCATAAATAGCATCGTAAAGTGGACGGAGATAGGGATTAATTTTCTGCTGTAAATCTCCGGGAAGAAAGCCTAGTTTTTCCCCCGCTTCCACCGCAGGACGAGTTAAAATCAGCTTTTCCACTTGGTTACTCAGAAGTGCTTGCACAGCAACCACAACCGCGAGATAAGTTTTACCTGTTCCCGCCGGGCCAATGCAAAATGTCAAGTCGTGCTTACGTATATCATTAATGTATTGTTTCTGCCGAAAGGTTTTGGCACGGATTTCTTCACCGCGACGAGTTTTAGCCAAAACATCTCGCTGCAATTCCTGAAGTTCATCTTGTCGATGGCTATCCAGAGCTTGACGCGCTGTTAAAATGTCCGCACTAGAAATACCATTGCCCTTCATCCAGATTGCTTCAAGCGATCGCACTAATTGAGCAGCGAGACGCTTTTGTGCTTCCGTACCACCAATGTGTAGTTCTTGCCCACGCAAAACCAAGCTAGCTCCTGTTTGTCGGGATAAGAATTTGAGATTTTCTTCTCTATCACCAGCCAAAGCAATGGCACTCGGAATATTAGGCAGCTGAATAATCAAGGCATCTGCCATAAGTATTTATTCTTGAATTTCTTTCACTAGAGTTTTTGACAACAACGGCTATGGGATTTTTAATTGAGAATTTTCCACTAAACTTTTGAGAACCAACCAAAATATCTGAGCGGAATTGACCACAGCCGCTCAGATATTCTCTTGGTTAACTAACGAGTTCGGGGTTTGACAACTGGTTTAGGTATGTTTACAGTTTTGTCTGGCGTTTTGGGTTCTGGCGATCGCTCTTGGTGATCGTCCTCAGAAGACATTCCCTCTCGTCCCAAATTACTGCCGTACATATCCACGTACACTGATTGTCCAGCAAGTCCTGCTGCCGCCGCAATGACCGTTCTGATAGCCTGAATATTGCGTCCCCCTCGACCAAACACTTTCCCCTTATCTTTACTGTCGAAGGCAATGCGAATCCAAACCCGTTTAAGCGTGTGAGAAACTTCACAATCAACACTTAAACTTTCTGGAGATTCTAAAAACGGCTGCATCAAAAACTTAACCAGCCCCACATAGTCAGGACTAGTTTTTGGGGATCTCATACCAGCATTAAGATGCAGTTTGGTTTGTGGCACTGACCTGTTCAAAAACATTGGCTTTTACTAAAATGCTACGGACGGTATCAGTGGGTTGAGCACCTTGTTGTAATCGCTTGACGATACCGGGAACATCTAGTCGCACTTCATCAGTTCTGGGATTGTAGAATCCCAGCTCTTCTAGGGGACGGCCATCGCGGCGAGCAAGGCTGTTAATAGCGATAATGCGGTAACTTGGTTCCCGCTTTTTGCCGTATCGCTTCAGGCGCAATTTAATCATGGTTGAGAACTAATTCTCCTATTAGTTGATACTGAAATGCTAATTCTAGCACTTGCCCAGCATTTCCCGCTATGAATAATTGACCTGCCCCATCAACCCTATACAAGTCCAGAGGGACTATTATCCCGCAACTAAATTTTGTAGCTTCCTAATCTAATTGGCATTTAAACTCATGAAAACCACAATCAGCAATAACTCAAGCTAATTTGTGATTTGATAGCATCCCAAAAACCCTTAAACTTTCTACTAAAGGTAGTTTTTTATACACATCATCTTTCTGGAGATTCTTCATTTTCTAAAGATTGCCAAAGCCCTTTCTCTTTTTATCTTTGCTCTTTTTCTTTTTGGCACCAGCGCCATTGTTATAACCCCGCCATCCAGGGGCAGCCGGACGATTAGCAGCACCAGCAAAAGCATCACCCATACCGCCGAACATTCCCGGCATTCCAGGCATTTGACCTTGGCCCATTTGCTGCATAAGATTCCGCATTTTTTGGAAATCAGCCACCAGCTTACTCACATCTGGCTCTTTGTAACCAGATCCCTTAGCAATTCGCCGCCGCCGACCGGGAGAACTTGCCAATAAATCAGGGTCTTGGCGTTCTTGGCGAGTCATAGAATTAATCATTGACTCGCACCGCTTCAGCTGAGTTTCTCCCTGCTTCAATTGCTCATCTGAAATTTTGTTCATTCCGGGAATCAACTTCATAATTCCTCCCAGTGAACCCATATTTTTCAACAAACGTAACTGTTTGAGAAAGTCATTAAAATCAAACTTGGCTGACAGGATTTTATCCTGCATTTTCTCAGCATCTGCCAAATCAAATTCTTCCTGGGCTTTTTCCACCAGGGTCAGAACATCACCCATCCCCAAAATCCGCGAAGCCATGCGGTCAGGATAAAAAGGTTGCAGAGCTTCAACCTTCTCCCCTACCCCCACAAACTTAATGGGCGCTCCCGAAATCTTTCGTACTGACAGCGCAGCACCACCACGGCTATCACCATCTAATTTAGTCAGAATCGCCCCAGTAATACCGATTTGTTCATGGAAAGTACGGGTGAGATTTGCCGCCTCTTGACCAGTCATGGAATCCACCACCAGCAAAGTTTCATCAGGTTGCACAGTAACTTTAATGCGGGCTAGTTCCGCCATCATGTCTTCATCAATTTGCAGACGACCCGCCGTATCAATAATGACTGTATTAATACCTTCTGCCCTAGCACGTTCCACACCCTGACGGGCAATTTCCACAGGGTCGGCATCGCCACCCAACTCAAAAACCGGAACCTCAATTTGTTTACCTAAGGTTATCAGCTGGTCAATAGCAGCTGGGCGATATACATCCGTAGCTACCAACAAACAGCTACGCTCTAATTTGCGTAAATGTAAAGCTAATTTAGCGGTGGCCGTAGTTTTACCAGTCCCTTGCAACCCAGCCATTAACACAATTGTGGGTTTTTCTTCAGCTTCCGCCAAAGGAACATTTTCTGCCCCCATTACCTGCACCAACTCATCGTAAACAATTTTGATGAACTGTTGGTCAGGTCGCACACCAGTAAGGACATCAGCACCTTGTGCTCTGGTTTCGACTTCGCTAATAAAATCCTTAACTACCTGGAGATTCACATCGGCTTCCAACAAGGCGCGACGCACTTCCCGCAAAGCGTCTTGAATATTGGATGTCGAAATTTTGTCTTGTCCCCGCAGTTTCTTCCAAGCACTTTCTAAACGTTGAGATAAAGCATCAAACATAATGTAATTACAGGTAATTCGCCAATGATTCACCCTGAACCGCCCAGCCTAAAACCTTCTGGGTCGATCCAGAAACTTCGCTAAAGTTTTAACGTGCTATTTACAGCTTAGTAGTTTTCATCCCCCTTGAGCAAACACATACCCTTCGTTATCGAGGCGGTAAACCGTCCTTTCTTGTTGGCGGGGAAATTGCGGAAATTGCCGCTTCCCCACCACAGAATTCACCCAAAATTAATTAGGCTAGCTGGTTTTTATCTGCGGTGGTATACCGATTCAGTGAGAAAATTGGAAATGTCTAGCATGGTTAAACCCAGAGAGTCCCCGAGGTAAACCCAAAGATACGCCGAGTCATTAGTTTATTTTACGTTGAGGTCGAAGTAATGGGACAGGTTATTACTCAGGTTGATGCTTTTACTAATATGTGTTTTGCAGGTAATCCCGCAGCAGTCTGCGTTTTATCTGAATCTCAGGATGATACCTGGATGCAGAGTGTAGCCCAGGAAATGAATTTATCTGAGACCGCTTTTTTGATCAAACAGGATGATGGTTTTAGTCTGCGTTGGTTTACACCGACAGTAGAAGTACCTCTTTGTGGTCACGCAACCTTGGCTAGCGCCCATGTACTTTGGTCTCAGGGGTATTTGTTACTGGATGAAGTTGCTCGTTTTTATACTAAAAGCGGTGTTTTAATTGCTCAACGTCAGGGCGAGTGGATTTTGTTAGATTTTCCAGTGAATTTCTCTGAAGTTACAGTCCCCCCTGGTGAGTTAAGCACAGCTTTAGGTGTACCCTGTAAATCTGTACTCCAGAATTCCTTAGGGTATTTAGTAGAACTGGAGTCTGAACAATTAGTACGACAAATGCAGCCTAATTTTCAACACTTGAAAAAATTACCTCTAGCTAACGTGCTTGTTACTAGTCAAACTGATCCTCATTCTGAATATGATTTTGTTTCTCGCTTTTTTGCCCCACAATTAGGTATAGATGAAGACCCAGTAACTGGCGCAGCCCATTGTTGTCTAGCTCCTTTCTGGCGCCATCGCCTCGGTAAAGATCAGTTTGTGGCCTTTCAAGCATCCCGTCGCGGTGGAGTTGTCAAGGTGTACTATCCAGGAGGCCATCGCGTATTTCTCTCTGGACAAGCAGTAACCGTTATGCGTGGCGAATTATTTACTTAAAAAACTCAGCTTCCCTCAAGGTTTATCTGAATTTAATAAAAACGTTAAGATTAAATTCAAGCCAAGCCATCATCAACCGTTGCAATGCCTGCTAAATATCCCAGTAAAAAAAACTCTCATATAAGACCTTGTAACTGGCCAATTGAGCAATTACCAGGATTAAATCATGAAGAACAAGCCCGACTGCAAAATTCTGGGATTGCAACTACAAAAGAACTGATCCAACAAGGTAAAACACCGGAAACTAGGGTAAATTTAGCAAACAAATTACAGGTTAATCTTCAATACGTGAATAAATGGATTGCCTTGGCCGATTTGGCGCGTATTCCTGCCATAGGACCGGAATATTGCGGTTTATTGCTGCATTCAGGTATCGCTTCTGTAGCACAACTAGCTCAAACCCCCACCCACAGATTACACCAACAAATTATGCGCCTACAAGTATCAACAATGCAACGACGAGACTTGTGTCCAGCCATGGACGTAATTCAACAATGGATTCAACAGGCAACAATATTACAAAGTTTTGACTCCTAATCAGTCTTAATATATTAATCTTTAACCAACACACCATTGAGAAAAATATCAGCTAATCCTTCTGCCATTTGCTGCATTTCTTGGGGGGAAGCATCTGGCGACATCACAGTACTGTCAGAAAAACCTGCGATCGCAAACATTCCTAAAAAAACCTTAGCCACCAATTTAGCATCAGTTTGACGATAAATGCCCTTATCCATTGCCGTTTGAAAAAAAGCTTCAGCCACATCAGTCATTTTATTAATCACCTCTACTTGAATCCGATCGCGTAAATCTGGATGAAACTGCACCTCCATAAAACAAACCCGCATCAAATCTACATTTTTGTGTAAATTCCACATCCTGCGGCGCATTACTTGGGCAACAGCCTTATAACTACCCATTTCGCTCAGTTCAGTCAGCAAATCTGTGAGAACATCCACCCAGCCACTCGTAGCTACTTCCACTAAAATCGATTTTTTGTTGGCGAAATGACGAAACAAAGTACCTTCAGCAACACCTGCGGCTTGGGCTAAGTCCCTGGTGGTGGTACCATCAAATCCCCTAGAGGCAAACAACTTCTGTGCCGCCTGTAAAATCCGCGTACGTGTTTGTGCTTCTGAAGGGTATGGTGAATTAAAAACTCGCATAGCAATAACTGTGTAATCTTCCGAACCCGATTTGTGTCATTATTGTCTAACGTCAAAGACCAAAAGCATACAAAGCTTAATACAAGATTAACCCTCTGTTCGTTACTTAGCATATTTCTTAGGTTGTGTAACTTGAATTTTGTGCTCCCTTATGAATCAGCCTAGTCGTTCAATTTTAAATTGGTCACATCAATTCACCATCACATTCCGTCGGCTCTTCATCATCTTTATGGTAGTCGTAGTTTTCTGGTGGGGATCACTTCCAGACACAGCTTTAGCCCAAACTCAAACTGCAAATCCTCCCCAAACCACACCAGAGCCAAATTCCATTCAACCCTACTTAGATCGGGTAATTCAGCAATTGACCGAATTTCGCCTGGACAATGGTTTAAAGTTCATAGTTTTAGAACGCCATCAAGCACCTGTAGTGTCCTTTGTTACTTATGCTGATGTAGGTGGAGTAGATGAACCAGATGGTCAAACAGGTGTAGCACACTTTTTAGAACACTTTGCATTTAAAGGCACAACGCGCATCGGTACAAAAGACTACGAAGCAGAAAAAATTTTACTAGCTCGCTTAGAACAACTAGATACCCAAATCAAAACAGCCAAAGCTAACAGCAAACAAGATGATCTAGCTCAATTGCAAAAAGAATTTGAGCAAGTAGAATCTCAAGCAAACAATCTCATTCAACAAAACCAACTGGGGCAAATTGTCACCCAAGCAGGTGGTGTAAACTTGAATGCTACCACATCATCCGAAGCAACTAAGTACTTTTACAGCTTTCCCGCTAATAAATTGGAACTGTGGATGTCACTGGAGTCAGAACGATTTTTAGAACCTATCATTCGCCGTGAATTTTACAAAGAAAAGGAAGTAATTTTAGAAGAGCGTCGGATGCGGGTAGATAATTCGCCTATCGGTATGATGGTAGAGCAATTTGTGGATAATGCTTTCACAGTCCATCCCTACAAACGGCCAGTAATCGGTTACGAAGAAGATATCCGTAATCTCACCCCAGAAAATGTGCAAAAATTTTTTGAAAATTACTATGTACCCAGTAATTTAACCATTGCTATTGTCGGAGATGTCAATGCCGATGAAGTCAAAAAACTGGCAAAAATTTATTTTGGGCGCTATCAAGCCAAACCCAAAGCAATAACAAACATTCCCGTTGAACCACCCCAAACACAAACAAAAGAATTTACTTTAGAACTACCTTCTCAACCTTGGTATTTACAAGGCTATCACCGCCCATCAGTTAGCCATCCCGATGATGCAGTTTATGACATTATTAGCAGTTTATTAAGTAATGGACGCACATCACGTTTGTATAAATATTTAGTAGAACAGCAGCACTTGGCATTAGATGCTCAGGGTTTTAGTGGTTTTCCTGGCAATAAGTACCCAAATTTAATCTTGTTTTATGCTCTAACCGCCCCCGGTCACACAGTAGACCAAGTAGCAATAGCCCTAGAAGCAGAAATTGACAAATTGAAAACCGAACCTGTAACAGCAGCTGAGTTACAACGAGTCAAAACCCAAGCACGAAGGAGTTTATTACGTAGCCTTAATTCAAACATGGGTATGGCACAGCAGTTATTAGAAGCAGAAGTAAAAACAGGTTCCTGGCGAAATTTGTTCAAGCAATTAGATCAAATCGCGTCGGTAACAACTGCTGATATTCAACGAGTGGCTAAGGCGACCTTTGTACCAGAAAACCGCACAATTGGCAAGTTGTTGTCAAAACAAGGATAAAAAGTTCAACACCAGAAACCCTGACGATACGGAGACTAAAAAGCCCATGCCATTAAAAATTTTCAATCTTCAATTCCGGTTTGCCAAGGGTCAGGCAATATTTTATGGTTTGATTTTTGTTGTTGCTTGTTTATTGGTCAGTTTTAACTTTTCCTTGGCAGCAACAGCAGCAGCCAAGCATTACACTGATTTAGAACTGCCACCCCTACCTGAAATTAAGTTACCCAAATACGAGCGATTTGTGCTAGAAAACGGCTTAGTTGTCTATTTGATGGAAGATCACCACCTCCCGTTGGTAAGTGGTATCGCTTTAGTCCGGACAGGCCATCGCTTTGAACCCAATGAGCAAATCGGCTTGGCCAGTTTGACTGGAGAGGTAATGCGGACAGGGGGAACTCAAAAACATTCTGCTCATCAGCTCAATGACATATTAGAACAACGGGCTGCTATTGTCGAAACCAGTATTGGCACAACTTCAGGTAATGCTAGCTTTGAATCACTCAGCGAAGATTTAGAAACCGTGTTTGATTTGTTCGCTGAAGTGCTAAGAGAGCCTGTATTTGACCAAAAACAATTAGATTTAGCGAAAACTCAAGGAAAGGGTACTGTTGCCAGACGTAATGATGATCCAGATAATATTGCCAATCGGGAATTTCAAAAGCTAATTTATGGCCAAGACAGCCCCTATGCCCGCACAATGGAGTATGCAACGTTAGATAACATTTCTCGTCAAGATTTAGTACAGTTCTACCAACAATATTTCCATCCTAACAATATGATTTTGGGGATAGTAGGCGATTTTAAACCCCAGAAAATGCGATCGCTCATCCAAGCTAAATTTGGCAATTGGCAATCCCATACCCAAATTACTCACCCCCAGCTATCAGAAATAAAACCAGCTCATACAGGGGGTGTATTTTTTGTCCATCAACCACAACTAACCCAGAGTAGCATACTCATGGGCCACCTCGGCGGTAAATTTGACAGTCCTGACTATGCAGCCTTAGATGTATTGAACGGAGTATTAAATGGCTTTGGTGGACGCTTATTAAATGAAGTGCGATCGCGCCAAGGTTTAGCTTACTCTGTCTATGCCTACTGGAGTGCCCGCTTCGACTATCCAGGAATGTTCATTGCTGGTGGACAAACGCGATCAGATGCTACTGTGCAGTTTGTCCAAGCCTTACAAGCTCAAATCAAACGCATCCAAACTCAACCCATCACACCACAAGAACTAGCTTTTGCCAAAGAATCTACCCTTAACTCCTTTGTATTCAAATTTCAAGACCCCAGCCAAACTCTATCACGATTAGTGCGATACGAATATTACGGCTATCCAGCTGATTTCTTATTTCGCTATCAAAAAGCCGTAGCAGCCACAACAGAAACCGATGTGCAACGAGTAGCACGACAATACCTCAACCCAGACAAACTAATAACTTTGGTAGTGGGGAATCAAAACGCTATCAAACCCCCACTGACACAGCTAGCTGCATCAGTAACCCCAATAGATGTGACAATTCCCAGCCCCCAAGCACAAGCCCAAAATTAAAACTCACCCAGGGACGCGATGTATTACGTCTCTATGCGTCTCTAAAAACTCAACATTAGCAACTCCTACTATTATAAAAACCTTGCTTTTTAAGACATAAGTACTATATTTTTGTCTAGAAATTTATTAAAATTTATTGACTTTTTTAATACAATTGCCAAATATTAGAAATAGATTATAATTCGCAACGCTATCGTTTCCAAAGTCATAGTGAATTTCACTATAACTATTTAAGGAGTAAATTACATGGCAACGACAAAAATTTATGACTTGTACCCAACTAATACCCAACAACTTTTTCATGAAATAACAGAAAGAGAAATGCGGCAAGTCAAAGCACGCGAAAGAAGTATAATAACTCCAATTGTCACCGATGTAAACGAACAATCTTTAGCAAATGTCTTAGATCAAAATTTAAATAATCTTCTTTTTAACTTGAGGGGACAAATGAATGCAGCACTTTCTAATGCCAGAATGACAGTAAACGAAGAATTCAACTTTCTGTAATTTTTTTATATTAATCATCATCGTGCTTTTGAGTATAATTCACTTAAATTTGCACGATTTTTTCTGTAAATTAATATTTATAAGAAAATTAAACTTCCCTTGCTATAAGTCAACATAATTAAAAATAAAATCACCAAGATATAGCTCCCAGAGTTATTTGATAACTCTGGGAGCCCCTTGTTACTTTTTTTTCAGTTGAACTACTTATCAAGTCTGGCAAATTACCCCTTTTTTGCCTCTCCTACTCATCATCCCCCAAAAGTCACAAAACAGCGTTACTCATAATACACCATTGCCAACAATTACAAAAGTTATTTCATATCTTGCACATTCAGCAAGAAAGCAAGGGCAATGGAAAAATAACCAATTAAAACTAATGAAGACCTATAAATATACAAAATGGCATTTGATATCCCCATAAAAATATTTGAACTCTCAAATAAACTTCCCATATCTGCATTTGGTATGTTGCAATTATTTAAACAACTATTATTGTCAACTAAAAAGCAGATTAATCAAATAAAACTGATTTTTTTAAAAAGACACAACTCTTGAATATATGTCTTTTTCACCATAGTTTTAGCCTTGACTTTCTGATTTTCAATCAATAAAAATAGCAGTAACAGTTAAGCAGACACAGCTTCATTGATTACCAATTTAAAGTTTGTGTGCAACTGCTTAATTGCCACAAGACTGTTAGGAGTAAATCATGGCAAATATTACACTGTCTGAACTACACGCTGTTGGTTCTGAGTTGTTCCAAGATTCCGAAAGTTTTATTAATGAATTCAGCGCTGTAGATTCCATCTCCGGTGGACAAGCCACTGGCGCAGGTGTTAGCAACCCTATCACATTAACTAAACTGGCTGAAGCCTATGTTTATACATATGGCATTGGTCACGTGACAGTGTTAGCCAAATCATTCAGTGTAACTGGAATTTAATCCTTCCGAGTCACTACTGAGCTTGATGGTTTGCCAGGGATTAAAGGTAAAAAGTTAAGTCATTTATAAAATGAACATCAACTTTTGCCATCACCAATAATCCCTGAGGTCTAGCTAATCGAAGCAATCTTCAGTTTCATAAGAACAAGTCTTTTAGGAGTACATCATGGCAAATATTACACTGTCTGAATTACACGCTAATGGTTCTGAACTATTCCAAGATGCGGAAAGTTTTCTCAATGAACTCAGCAATGTAGACTCCATCTCTGGTGGACAAATGGGCTTTCTTGGTGGCGCCACTGCCGCTCAAGCTGCTGTCAGTGATCCTAAGACACTGACTAAATTAGCTGAGGCTTTTGTTTTTACCTACGGCATTGACCACGTTACCGCGTTAGCCAAGTCATTCAGTTTCCCTGCTATTTAATGACTCCGGATAGCTACTGAGATTGATGGCTCTTGAGGGATTAAAAGTAATAAATTCCCTAATTACCAATAATCCCTAAGAGCCAGCTAGAAACCATCTTGATCTTCACTGAAACTAACAAGTCTTCACAAGTTCACAAGTCTTTTAGGAGTACATCATGGCAAATATCACACTTTCTCAACTACACCCTGCTGGTTCTGAACTCTTCCACGATGCGGAAAGTTTTCTCAACGAACTCAGCAATATAGACTCCATCTCTGGAGGTCAAATTGTAGGTACCGCCGCTACAGGTACCATCGCCACCCAAGCTGCTGTTAGCAATCCCTTTACATTAACCAAGCTGGCTGAAGCTTATGTCTATACATATGGCATTGGTCATGTTACCTACTTAGCCAAGTCATTCAGTCTAGTCTTGTAATTTCCTTGGGTAACTGCTGACATAAATGGCTCTCCAGGGATTAAAAGTAAAAAATCATCTTTGCAAATCACATCAGATGTTTTGATTACCAATAATTCCTGGGAGCCAGCCAGATTTAACTCTTTTGATTTTTAGTCAAACAAGTTTTCACAAGTTTTTAGAACTGTATCATGGCTAATATCATACTTTCTCAACTACACCATGCTGGTTCTGAACTCTTCCACGATTCCGAAGGTTTTCTCCATCAACTCAGCGATGTAGATCCCATCTCTGGTGGTCAAGCTACTGTAGCCACAGCTACCACAAACGCCCTCAGCAATCTCGCCATACTCTTTCAAATACTTGATGCATATACACTAGTAGATGCCATGGATCAGGTTACGCTGTTGGCTAAATCTTTTAGTATAAATATCTACTAAAGTACCGTAATTTATTCATGGAACAGCTCTCAAGGATTAAAGCCATAAACTAATTTATTTCATCGATACTAAATTTGTTGATTACCAAAAATCCCTAAGAGCGGAATAAATTCAATATTCATACCGTCTAATTACCATAATTCTTTTAGGAGTAATTTATGGCAAATATCACACTCTCCCAATTATACAGTATTGGCTCTGAACTCTTCCACGATTCCGAAACCTTTTTCCATGAACTCAGCCATACAGATTCTATATTTAGGGATGAATACGCTGTTGTAGGTGGTATTATATTTACCGCATTAACTGGAGCGTTTGTCAGTATATACGGCATTGGTCATGCTACTTATGTAGCTAAATCATACAGTGGGACTTATCCATATCCTCTGTAATAGTTAATGACTCTTCTTAATATAAAAGTAAGAAGTAATAGCAATTTTCTTAGAATTAGGAAAATTACTTTTTTAAACTTAGATGAGCAGTAATGAAACAGGGACTTGAGTAGCCAAGAGGGGTTATTCATCTTAGTTAAGGCCAAAGAGCGAGAAGTAGTTTTACAAATTTTTAATGTCAATGATTTAATTCATCTGACATTCACTAACTCCTCAATAATTTCTGTACAGAGCAAATGGCAAAAATTATCATTTCTCAACTGCACCCCATTGACTTAGAAAGTTTTCTGCTCGAAATAACTGATATGTATTCTCTCTCTGTATACGGTAGTGAAGACTATGCCTACCACTATGGGTATTATCAACTTCTTAACTTTACTTATCACCTCGTTGATTTTGTTTTATCGACATTTGCAATTTATAGCATTGTCTCACTAGCAAAGTCATTCGTTGCTACCGAGTGTGGCTATTCATCTCATCTGTTTGTCCCTGTCTCATTGTTTACTCAGCAATTGACATGATCACTAAGAAAATGTTGTGTGCAATCAATGCTTGGATAGGAATCCTGTGGTTCTACAGTTTCTTAATTAACCAGCAACAAATTTTTACATTACTGAGGAGTATTTAACGCCATGCCATTTTTATTAAGCTATCAAAATGTTTTTGACTACCTAATTCCCCTGGGACTATGTACTGAAGAACAACGTTTATCAACTCATATTGAACTCAAACCTGCCAAAAATTTTAACTTATTACTCACCCTGCCAGAAAACAAAAAACTTCTAGTTAAGCAAGAGCGCCACAACCGAGAAGGAAAAACCGCCGGCGAGTTTGTGCAAGAATGGCGAATTCATGAGTTCTTAGGGGAAAACCCAGAACTTAGCTACATATACCCCCTGCTTTCAGAAGCAATACATTTTGATCGTGAAAATTCCATCATTATCTTCAATTATCTCAGTAACTATCGTGATTTAGCCGATTTCTACGCCAAAGAGAATATTTTTCCCACCCAAGTTGCTACAAGAGTTGGAACCGTTCTCGCATTAATTCATCGCATCAGTACCCAACGTTCAGAATATCGGGAATTCTTTGAAAATTCCCAAAAAGCAGTTAATCAAGAAACACCAAAACTAAATCATAGAATTGATAGAATTACACCAGAAATCTTTGGCAGTGTCCCGGCTGACGGATTGAAATTCTTTGCCCTTTATCAACGTTACGATAGTTTGGGTCAAGCGATCGCAGAGTTGGGTAGTTGTTTCACCCCCTACTGTCTAACTCATAACGACATAAAGCTGAACAACATTCTCATTTCCTTAAATTGGCAAGATGTCAATTTAAACAAATCCGCCCCAGACCAAAGCATGATTCGATTAATTGACTGGGAGCGCTGCTCTTGGGGAGATCCAGCCAACGACTTAGGCTGCATAATTGCTAGTTACCTGCAATTATGGCTATACAGCGTAGTCGTCGGTAAAGGGATGGAAATTGAAGAGTCTTTACGTTTAGCCACCACACCTTTACAATCACTCCGTCCTTCACTATCTGCACTAGTTAAAGCTTATTTAGCTGAATTCCCCAAAGTACTAGAGCATCGTGCTGATTTCTTACAGCGAGTAGTGCAATTTTGCGGTTTAGCTTTGATTCAATCTATTCAAGCGACACTCCAACACGAAAAAACCTTTGGTAATTCAGGCATCAGTATGCTCCAAGTTGCCAAGAGTTTATTATGTCGTCCAGAAGCATCCATACCAACTATTTTTGGTATGGATGCCTCAGACCTCACCCCCGCAAAATATTCATCAGCATCTTAAAGCCTGTCAAGTAGAAAACTTACCTCAAATACCAGCCAATCTTGCCTTATCGACGTTATTTAATTCCCCTTCACCCCTTTCTCATCACACCCTCTTATTCACAGGCAATCCCTTATGCAACTATTAGATTCGCTACAAACTCAACTAGCAACCATTCCAGAGCCATTGCAGACATCAATACAAGACATTATTCATAAAATTGAAATTGTTTCCTACCATTGTATCAAGCACCCAAACTATAAAACAGTAGAACTAACTGAGCAAGCAATTTCCCGCTTTCAAAAATTACCCTCAGACCTCCAGAAAAAGTATTTAGGTGTGCAACTGCGTAGTTTTCTTTATGGTGTCTACTATAACCATTCATTAAAAGAAAATCTCTCATCAGATCAAGAGTCAACAAATGTAGCATTGAACCCAAATTTAGAAAATAATAGCTTTTTGGGCGTAGATATAGGTTTTTATGATCGCCTGCATCAGAACAACCGAGGAGAAGGCTACTGGAGCAACGACTGGCTAGTAGTGAAGGAAGAAACGGATGGCGCTTTGGCAGTGCATAAGGGTGGTTTAACCGTCCACATTGACCGTCATATTCACTTACCACCACAAGATAACGCTGTAAATGTTGGTAATGTAGTTGCCATCAAATTACCCAAAAATGTAGTGCAAAACGGATTTTACATGGCAGTTGGTAACGCAGCTGCTCATGGTGATCAACAAATAGTGCGAATTTACTTTAATTTATCTCCAGACGGTGCAGTTGCCGTAATGGATGGTTTAACCACCCAACTCAATGCTGTACCAATTGCCTTCACATTTAAAGCACTATATAATCCCTCAGATTATGGACGTTGTGACTCAGCAGTCCTTTACTTTGACAAACATAACTATGAAGCTGTTCGTCCAGTAATAGAAAGAGTATATACAGAAAACAAATCTCATTTTGGCCAATCAGTGCCTTTGTTTACTAAATTACTAGCCCCAGGGTTAGCTCTTGCTGAAGAACCAAACAGCAAATTTACAGAGCGTGAAAGTTTTGGCATGAATCGCTGCCAAATTATTGCTAATGCATTGCTTGACGCTTGGCAACAACATAATGATACCCCAGCAGGTAGGTTAGAATCTATTTTGAAACATTTCTCTATGCTGGAAATTGAATTGCAACGTCCTTACCTAAATCCCCAGTCTGAAGATATCTTCACTCCTTTGCACCTGGCAAATTTGGACTAGTTGATCACTATTCTCCTATAGCCATTTAAATCATTCTTCAAACCAGATAAACCCGATTTCTAGCCTATATCACATCACTTAAAAGGCATATGTCAAGAAATCGGGTTTTATCATCAATTTACTCACCTCTTGACTACCAGGCAATTTAAATGACTTCATCCTATTACTTTTTGTTAATTCATAATTGTTCAGAATATAATTTAGCCGATTAAACAAGAAGAATATTAAGACAGCAGCATCTAAGAGGTTGTGTAATGACTGAAGAAGATTTTGATATTAATCAACCAGCCGAAACCATAATTGATATTGATGCCCCAAACTACCGACAGATCATCACAGCCATTTTCGCGGGTAATTATTCTTGGGCTTGTATTTTATTCCTGCATTTACTAGACTGTATCCCCACAAAATATATACCTCCTCAAATTTATTTAAAACTACTGGAAGATAATTTTATCCCGCATATATCAAAACAAAATCAAGCCGATAAATTCAATAAATAGACTCATAAAAACTCTCCCTTTTCTTAGTAAGAAGAGGGAGTTTCAGCTAAATTAATTGTTTTGAGAATGTGTCTCCATAAAAAGGCTTTCATTACATATCCCTTTTTATGGGAAATATCTAAAGATATCTATTGTCTACACTTCAACTTGTTTAAGCAAATTGTTTGATGTTTGAGAGTGAGTATTTTCTTCAAGATTAGCCACAATTTCTACAGCAGCTATTTGTTGCTGTAACCAATTGTTAAAAAATTCTCCCATAATTTGCAAACGTAAATTCTCATCTAATTCTGGTTTAATTATTTCCTCAACTGCAATTATGTGTACTCCTTTAGGTGTAATAATTGGTTTGATAATTTGTGGGGGATTAGCAGCAAAAACTGCCGCCGCAATCTCTGGACGGAAATCAATCCGGCGGCGAATTCCTTGATACCCTCCAGCGCGACGAACTTCGGGATTTTGGATGTATTGACGAGCGATTTCTTGAAAGCTAATTTCACCTTCTTGTAGGGAATAAAAGAGTTCTAAAGCTAAATCTTCATCATCTAAGATGACTTCATAAGTTAC
Source organism: Umezakia ovalisporum Ak1311 (assembly GCF_029891685.1). Taxonomy (NCBI): domain Bacteria; kingdom Bacillati; phylum Cyanobacteriota; class Cyanophyceae; order Nostocales; family Nodulariaceae; genus Umezakia; species Umezakia ovalisporum. The sequence continues at coordinate 32,837 of NZ_JANQDJ010000068.1, forward strand.
CGCTCCAAAATATTTTAGTTGGTGGGCATAAAAAAATGGTTCAATTTGGTCTGCAAATAAATGATTAGCTAATTTGGAAGACGTGAGGTTAATTTTGGCTATTTCTTCTAAATCATCTAGGGAAAGATGATGTTTTTCTAACCAATTCCAAGTGTCTTCTGCTTTAAATAGTCGGTTAGCTAAACGAAGATTATCTGCTGCTGTTTGCAGTTCTTCTATTGACACCTTTATCCCTGCTTTTTCAGCAGCTTGAGCAATAATCCTGTGAGTAGTAATCGCTTCTAATATACTAGGGATTTGAAAAACCATCTTTAGATAGTAAATAATGTCTTCACGCGAAATTTTTAAACTGTTTGACATCACTGAAATCCTCAGATTATTAACTACTTAAAACTTACTTTTTAAGGTAAGTAACTAACTCATTAACTTATTCATCATCTTTGCGTGACAGATTATTTATTGTCTCTATCTGATGATAGTTTTAATATTTTAATTAACAGTCATTAAACCTACCATTTTCTGAAATTTTCATAAAATAAAAACAACAAAAATTTCCCCTATTTAATCTATTTAACACCTAGAAAAATAGGGGTAACATCATGTCTGTTTCCACAGTTTTCATGGCGGAGCAAGTAAAGCAGAATCCCAGATTCATTTTCATTGCTGCGTTCTGCTTCATTTCATTCGCAATGAGATATTTTCAGTAATTTAACAGACTTGATATAATTGTTAACAACACACATCTTGCACTTAGCAATGACAATTAAAAATTACTTGGTACAACATGTGAACTAACAACCAAAACAATGCATAATCATTTAATTTTGAAACAAGCAAAATGCCTCTTTTTATGGGTCTAAAGAGCTTACCTTACAATACCCATACAACACATTGGTCTGAGTCAAGTACACCACAGCAGACCACATTTATCCTCTTAATATGTGTACTTTATTTACCAGCAAAGTATTGTATTTTTCAGTATTTTAATTGAGTAAGTGACTACAAAACTAAAGCTCTAAACCACCTTCTTGCAACTTTTTAAACGGATCCAAGATAAAATCAATCACTCGACGCTGACGAATAATTACCTCTGCCGTGGCTGTTTGACCAGGGGTTAAAGCAACCCGTTGGTTACCAGCTTGCACATAAGCTTGTTCTAAGGTGATATCCAAATCATAAGTTTCTATATTGCCTTGGTTGTGAGGCTGAACCCTGGAATTAGGTGAAATCCAACTCACACGCCCTTCCATCACACCATAATCTTGGTACGGATAGGCATCAAACTTGATTTTCACCGGCATTCCCACTTCCAAGAAACCACTGTTTTGACTGGGTAGCTGCGCTTTGAGAATTAATTTACTATTCTTAGGCGCAATTTCGGCAACGATTTGTCCCGGTTCCACCACAGGCCCTGGTTGACGGATGGGCATCTCAAAAATTATGCCATCAATAGGCGATCGCACCACTCGTTGTTTGAGCTGAATCTGCAAAGACTCTATTTGGCTCTTAATTTGACCCATTTCTGACTCCAGGGTTTTAATTTGCGTTTCCATATCCTTGAGTTGTTCTTGGCTTCTCAGCACCGCTAATTTACCTGCTTGGACAACGCTTTGATAACTACTTTGTTGTTCTTGCAACCGCAGTTTTCCTTGCTTAATATCTGCCACAACTTGATTCATAGTTCCTTGATAGCGGCTGATTTCTTCTTTTAAATGCAATTGAGCTTGGGTTACATCAGATTGTGCTTGTGAATACAAACGTTGGCTATCCTCTGCTGTTTTTTCTACTTCTACAAGTTGGATTTGAGGAATCGCACCCTGCTCAAATAGTTGGCGATAGCGTGCAACTTCGGCAACATCTCTGTTAAAACGACTCTTGACTAACTTCTCGGTAGTCTGGGCAGAATTAATATTCTGACGAGCCTGTTCAACTAAAGCCTGTCTTTCTAACTTTTGTAAGTTATACGCACTCTCTCTCGTATCCAGGTTTTGTAGCGCCTGATTTACTTGAGACATTTTTTCTAACTCTTGGGCTTTATTTTGCTGCTCTTGGATATTGATCGCCAGTATCAATTGGTTTTTGAGCAGCTTGAGTTGCCCTTGGCGATGGCGCAATCCTTGTAACTGCGTTTGTCTTTGTTGCAATTCTTTTTCTAGCACATCAGAATCCAACTCCAACAAAACCTGTCCAGCTTTGACCACAGCCCCTTCCTGAACATTGACAGCTTTCACAGTACCAGGAACTGGAATTCCTAATTGATGAGTTGCATCTTTGGGTTCTAAACGTCCTCTGGCGCTGCCTGTTTCATCAATTTTAGTCACCATCGACCAAGGTAAAATGATCACGGTAAATGCCACCAAGAAGTACAGCATTGAACGTGTCCAGAGTTTTGGTAAAGCATCTAGTAGTTCTTCTGTACCGTAAAACCAATCATTGGCTTCCCTTTCTACCTGTGTCTGATTATCAACAACACTAGAGTTTTCAACCTCGTGATTTTGATCTAGCCTTGGTTGTGCAAGTACAGATGATAAATGTTGATATGGATTTGGCATAAGTAATTCAACAGTCCACTTTTTATAGGGATTGGGTATTGGGAATCAGGGTAACTGGTTCTTACTCCCCATTCCCCATTACTTCCCAGGTTTTCAAGCTATTTGAGTTGTTTGAGCTAGTTGTTGCTCATTGAGATAAAAGTAATGACCTCTTCTGGCAATTAATTCATCGTGAGTCCCACTTTCCACCAGTAAGCCGCGATCTAAAACTAAAATCAGATCCGCATGACGCACCGTGGACAGGCGATGAGCAATAATCAGACTTGTACGCCCTTTGAGAATGGTTTTCAGGTTATTCTGGATAATTCGCTCAGATTCCGCATCAAGGTGGCTGGTTGCTTCGTCCAAAAGTAATAACCGAGGATTTCCAAGCAAAGCACGAGCGATGGCTACACGTTGGCGTTGTCCACCAGATAACATCCCCCCACCTTCACCAATTTGAGTTTCGTAGCCAGTAGGCATGAGCTTGATAAATTCATCTGCTCCTGCTAAAGTCGCTGCTTCAATAATTTCCTCTAAAGTGGCTTCTGGGTGAGCAATACTGATATTTTCCCGGATAGTACCGCCAAACAAGAACGTATCTTGATCGACAACACCAATTTGAGAGCGCAGCGATCGCAACGAAATACTAGTCACATCTTGGGCATCAATTAATACTTTGCCATCCGTCGGCAGGTATAGTCCCAATATCAACTTTGCGAGGGTTGTTTTTCCTGAACCACTACGTCCAACCACGGCTACAGTCTGCTCAGGGAGAATTTCAAAACTGAGATTTTCTAAGACATTAATATCACTTTCTGGGTGATAGCGAAAAGTCACATTTTCAAACTTAATATGACCTTGTAACCTAGGTAAAAATTGCCGGGGTTGATGCTGTAAATCTTCTTCTGGTTCAGCCTCTAAAACATCATTAATGCGTTCACTAGAAATCACGACTTCCTGGAATTGATTCCACAAAACAACTAACCTTTGAAACGGACGAATAATATTGCCCAACAACATATTAAAAGCAACTAACTGTCCAATTGTCAGTTCATTTTGAATCACCAACCATGCCCCAAACCATAGCAGTCCAGTACTGACCAGGGTTTCAATCCCGGAGCTAAAAATCTGCATTTTGTTACTAATTATCTGCCCGGCAAAGGTTTTTTTAATCACATTATTTAATAGCTCTTCCCAATGCCAGCGCACTGTTTGTTCAATTGCCATAGAGCGAATTGAGCTAATACCGGTCAGCGACTGAATCAGATAACTATTTTCGTTAGCAGTGGCATTAAAAGCCTCGCGATTAATCCGACGGAAAAAAGGTGTAGCCACCACTGCCAAAATAAAAAATGGTGGGATAATACTTAAACTCAGCAATGCCATTGGTGCGCTATACCAAAACATCAATCCCACATAGATAAACACCGTCAGCAAATCCAAAGTGATTGACAATGCTTCCCCAGTCAAAAAACGCTGAATTTTATAGTTTTCTTGGACGCGGGAAATAATATCACCAACATAGCGCGACTCAAAAAAAGCTAAAGGTAGGCGGAAAGTGTGTTTAATAAAACCCACCAACAAAGCTACGCTAATGCGGTTGGCTGTGTGATCAAGCAAATATTGACGCAATCCATTGATCAAAACACTGAACAAGCCAAAAATCAGCAACCCGAAACCCACGGCGTTTAACGTCAAAGTGCTACGCTGCACAAGTACTCGGTCTAATAACAACTGAGTCAATAAAGGCGTAACCAGTCCAAATACCTGAATGAACACCGAAGCCACAAAAACTTCCAGCAGTACTTTTCCATGAGGTTTAACTAAATCAAACAACTGCCAAAATTGTGTACTCGTTTCCTCCGTTTCTTCGAGGAAGGATGTGGGTTGTAATAACAATGCGTAACCAGTCCAACCAGCTTTAAATTCCTCATGGGTGAGAGTGCGTTGACTCAAGGCGGGATCACCCACAATCACCTGCTTTTTGCGGATTTCATACACAACAATATAGTGTTTGCCTTCCCAATGGGCGATGGCAGGCAAAGTTTGTTGTGCTAATTTATCCAAACTAGCTTTTACCGGACGGGTAGTAAAACCAATACTTTCAGCCGCAGTTGTTAAACCCCGCAGCGATGCACCAGTACGATTGATATTGGCTAAATCTCGTACTCGATTCACACTCAAGCGCTTACCCCAATAGCGACTAATCATCACCAAGCAAGCAGCCCCACAGTCAGCAGCACTTTGTTGTTCAAAAAACGGATAGCGCTTAGTTAACCGTCCCCACCAATGTCCAGCCTTAACTCTCGGACTCGGAAAATAAGCTCGTTTTTGCCTTTTTTTCAATTTTGGGTCTGGTTGTGGTAATTGTCTGACTTTTCTAGGGGTAATTACCTCTACATCTGTGTTTTCTGTAACATCTTGCCCTTCTTGTAACTTGGCTAATTCCGCCAATTCTGGCCAGGATTGTAATGCTAGTCGCCAATTAGCATTTTTCAGACTGTAAACCTTTGTGGATTCAGTCCCCTGCCAATTTTCCTGTTGGGGATATACATAAATGTTTCCCGGTGTTAACCTCCGCCCATCTCTGTGTACTAATTCTCCTTGATGCAATAACCACAGCTTAGTATCTTGGAATAAGCTCACTGGAAGTGAATCACCCTCTAAAACGTGGCACTCAAACAAAGACAATGCTTTGAATACACCTTCTACAGATCCATTGTCAGGCACTAAAGAACTTTGGCAACATAACAACAGTAAATCCCACAATTCTGCACGTTGTTTGAGGCGATCGCGAATACTCGGATGTTTGCGGATTACCTCTTGTAAAGATGCTTGTGGGAAATAAGCAACTTTTAAATTCACAGAAGCTCTAGCAACATAAGCATTAAATTCTTCTTCTGTAAATAAAGTCAGTTCGCCAAATGATGCTCCTGTCGTCAGAGTAGTAATTAAGTTATTGGAGCCATCTAAAAGTCTCACTTTACCCCCAAGGACAATATATATCCCATTAGGCGCTGTTGTGGCTTGCCAGAACTGCTTTGCTATTGGTGGTTCAACAATTTCTACCCCAATCAAGCATCTTTCAATTTCTTCATCTGACAGTGATTCACCCAACCTTTGGATAAGTTGTTGAGCTAAATATTCACGGGAAAACGCTGACGCCATTTCCTGACCTCCAAAACATAATTATTTACTGGTCTGAATTAGATTTAATGACCAATGAAAATTAGGCTCAGATCGAGATTGCAAATCGCAAATCGTAATCCCAGCATCTTTGTTTTGGCCAGTTTCAGGTGGGCTGGAACTTTTACGTTTAGTTGATAGTCCCATTTGCTTAAGCAGGCGATTAACGTGGCGATCGCTAATTTGAATATTAAATTCGTTAGCTAGATGCTTACTTAACCATTGCGCCGTCCAATAGGTAAACGCATAACCGTAATCACGAGGACTATGGCTTACCAGTTCCTTCAAGCGTTCCAAATACTGATCATTAACAATTTTCGGTCTACCAATTGGCCGCTCACTCCATTTGTGTGCTAAACCTGCTTCTGCTAAACCAATCCAGTAACGTGCCATTTCCTGAGAGCAACCCAATTTTTCACAGATTTGGCTTTGAGACTTACCCACATCTGCTAACAACATAATTTCAATCCGTCGCCGATATTCTGGCTGTAAATCAGTTTGTAAGCTTTTGGACAAAGCTTTTCTTTGAAAAGGTGTTAAGAACTTACCTTCTTGGATATCGTAGTTTTCAAAATTTTCGCTTTGACTAAGAGAGTGTGACATATTGATTACCAGTTGTCATTTACTGAAAACGTGGGCAATTTTATCCGTTGCAGCTATGTAAAACCTCTATAAATCCGGCTTTGCAACTGCAAGAGTAATTAGCCTTTTCCAGCTAATTAAGTATTGAATTAATCTGGGTATAATGCTTGGTATTTTGCCTCTAGTATTGCAACGGACTAGAGGACATATACCCGTGTTATCTTGGCTTTTTATTCCCAATATTTCACCATGCTAGGCTTTCCACCGAGTTAGAGGTGTTATCAAAAAGCTACCGATACATCACGGAATTTTTCTATTTTTCCCAGTCAACACATTCTTAGTTAAAAGCTGCGCTCTTGTGGTGTGAGCAATAGTTTGCGTCGCGTAACCATATATACTTAGCAAGTAGAAGTAAGCAAACCTGACAAAATGTGAAGCAATCATAGCTGTTGTCTAATCCAATAAACAGCAATTTCTGGTAAGACACCTAAAACCAGTAAACTACTCACTGGCTAACCCTAATAACTAGACAAACTTCCCTCAGAACCTAGTCTTATATTATTGCTGGTGATTTCAACCAGTTATCTTGGTTGCTCATCACAGGGAAGTGATTTTGAGTCTTTTGGTGACTCCTATTTTGAGGATGTTACTGATAGCTTGCGTGGTGAATCCATACTGTGTAATACAGGTCTATAAGTCAACCTCAAAATATTCAAACTGGTTGTCTTTCCATTACCAAAAATGTGGTTGAAACCTGTTCCATTTTTAAATGGAACTTAGAGGCAGCTAAGGTCAGGTATGAATACAAATCTACTTCCTAGACTAGCCTAAGAGTAGCTAATATCTCATGGGCAGATTTCAATAAATCTGGAAAGCAAGTTTAACCAAAAAGCGAGAGTTATTCACTGTGTTCTCTTAACCTACTGTTATCCTTTTAGAAATTTTTCTACATCTAGTCAAGGGGTTTGATAAAAAAGAAGAAATCTTCACTCAATATTAATTATATATTTACCCGAAATTAATAATTAATTTTGTCTCGATAAAATTGATATATTTCTTTTTTTTACGCAAAATTAAAGCATTAAAATTTACTAATTTCAGCATAGTATGTATTTCATGATGACAATATTACCCAAGTTAAATTACATCCAGAAAATAATACTAAATAACAGATAAAATTTGGACATCTATCTTCAGTCATATACAATACACTCAATAAAATCTCTTATTTGAGATTACAAATATCCATCTCTAGGGTGAAATTGATGAAGTTGCTATTATGTCCAAAAATTATAATATCAAATACTTATTCAGGCAAAAGTTCAAAAAATGATCATATACTGTGTTACAGGGCAAAAACTACTCTAACAATAGATATTTCCGAAAATAATTCAGTTCGAGTCAAAAATTTAATGTATTTTCTTGCCAGAATAACCCGGCAATCCCAAAGGTATAAATAATTTTAGATATCATTTTACATTCTGTAAGATTACAGAATGCATTTTCATAAAAAAACTGGAAGTTACTCACTTTAAGCTTCCAGCAATTGTTATATAAATTGGTCAAATTATCAAGCATAAATAATCCTATTTGGGAGAAAAAGGATTATTTTTTTTGAAAAAAGCGTAAGTGCTATAAAATCTATCAGTCATAACCGCAATTGAAACGCTACTTTTTCTTTTTCCCCACACCTAAAAACTCAATAACAGGCATAAAAATCTAAATTTGCGGGGAGAAACCCATTCTAAATTTATTTTGCTCACGTTTATAGGGAAAAAGAACCACCAATAGCAACGCCCTGGAATCCTCAGTCTTAATTTAGCAGTTATTTACTCTCTCAAATACTGACCGCTTCAGCAACAACAATCAGTCAGATACTTTCTTAATCAGGTATTCATTGACTTAATGTTTGTAAATGAATTTTTTTTGCTCACCTCTTCTTTAGTAGTTATATCTAATTTATAGGATTTTATCTATCAATATTTGCCATTTTGGCAGATTTTAGAGATTAATTTTTCTTGTTCAGCCAAAGTTCATCACCTGCATAAAAACCCCACCCACAATAGGCGGAGTTCGTATTAAGTAATTCACTACTTGTTTTTTACTTCACTCACCCAAGAAGCACTCAGTAATATCAACTAATTATCTAAACTGCCACTCTTAATTTCCCGTGTTTGCTTTCCCACCACCTCAAGATAAGCAAAGTCTTTTATTTTACTTAAACAACTAGTTGAACTATTAATATTAGATTTTTTGTTCATTGATGGTTTAACAGCTTTGATATTTTGTTTATGCTCTTGCTGCGCTGTGCTAACTTGGGTATTTTCTTTCAGCAATCGATTATAAGTGCGATAGGGAATGTAATGTAAAGGATTGTAACCAACAATACGTAGCATTAAAACACACGCCCAGGAATACTTACCTGCAAGAATGGCTTCTACTATTTGATCGAATTGTTGAGGGTTGACTGCTTGATTGAAGTTGCTACTAATTCCAGGAATATTGTGATTCATAGTGTGAGATATCTTGGATGAGACTAGTCTAGATTCGTAGGTTATACCTGTTCAACTTTACTTGCAGATACTTATTAGCAGTACAGCAGATTATTGAATGAAAAAGAACTTTATGAACAGATAAATGTAGAAGTTTTTGAAGTTATAACTACTTGTCCTATTCCCATGTGTATACCTTTCAGGTATTGTTTCTTTAAACAAATCAAAAATTGCCCTAAGAAGCAAACCAAAATATTTATTTCTGATAAATTACTTGTGATTTGGCTGAAAAAAATTATATTACTTAACATTATTTCAGCAGGTGAATAATAGTGAAAATAAAAATTATACAGTTTCATCTCTGCTAAACTTCTCCCTTGACTTAAGGTTTAAACTGCATTTAACCCGATGGTTATTTCCATAAGCTGACCTTCAATTGAAAGTCTGTTTATTTCTTTATATAGCTTTTAGTAGATGCAGTTTTGGCCTCTTGAAAATGTCAAAAGTCCCTAATTTAATAAGTTTACCCTGATAATTTTATTGTATATTTTGAGAGAATATTAAAAACTACTTTACTAAGTATACTACTATTTACTGTTAATGTCATCTCCATTTTTATGACTATACCATTGAATTTACTGATTCTTTTTCAATTCCAATTATAGATTATGTCAGCTTTTTCATGCAAATTATTTACTAGGGATTGAGGGGTTAAACCCCTCATTTACTATTGGTTTTAGACTTGTTTATTTATCAGCTTATTATAAAATATACCACTAAACAGATGAATCAACAACTGATAGTTAGAGCAAATTAAATAACATCAAAAAAACTAAAAAATATAGTTCACTCTAAACTATTAAAAATTTTTCCTATTTAAAATTAAAACTTAGTCTATAGTGAGTAAAACATTTTATTCTTTGGCAATAACTATAAGCTTAATGTATTTATTTAATTAGTAAAAATTGTCATCTATTTTAGTAAAAATTTAGCAAGTAACCAGAAAGAATAATTAGAACTTATTCATGCTTCATGGTGTCATTAGCTCCGAAAATAGCTAAAATAAAACATCCTCAAAAGGATGTATCACAAGTATGATATGGCGGGTTTTGTCTAAACACCATTGATAAAGTTCAAAAAATACCAAGTATTATGATTAAACTTGTAATTGCAGTTGAGCGAAGTCGTGATAAACACCAGCTTTTGCCATTAATTCCTCATGAGTACCTTGTTCAACAAGCACACCTCTATCTAAGACAAGTATGCAGTCGGCGTGACGCACACTAGACAAACGGTGAGAAATGATAAAAGTGGTACTATATCCTCCCATCCTGGCTAAGTTCTGGTGCAAGCGTTGTTCGGATTCAGCATCCAATGAGCTAGTCGCTTCATCCAAAATTAAAATAGCTGGTTTCCTAATCAATGCCCGAGCAATGGCAACTTTTTGTTTTTGTCCACAAGAAAGCCTCACACCTGTTTCTCCCACTAACGTCTTGTATCCCAAAGGCAATGCCTCAATAAAGTTGTGTGCTTCCGGCACCTGGGCAGCCGCCATCGCCTGTTCCATACTAAACTCTGAACTGTATAGGGTAATATTTTCTAAAATAGTTCCAGAAAACAAAAAACACTCCTGTCCTACAAAACCCAACTGACTCCGCAACCATTGGGGTGAAACCAAGGAAATATCTTGCCCATCAATTAGAATTTTCCCTTTGTCGGGACGATATAAACCAGCCAGCAAATTTACTAAACTACTTTTACCTGAACCACTTCGACCAACAATGCCAATAGTCTGGTGTGGTTTGACCTGAAAAGAAATATTTTGTAAAACGTAGCCATCTTCATCAGGATTATAACCAAAAAAAACATCATCGAATTGTACTTCACCTTGAATCGAAGGCATTACTAAAAGTGGTGTTAGGGAATTTTCTTCTACTGCGGAGGAAAAGACATCTTCTAACTCTTCCACAGAAATCCGTACCTCCCCATACTCATCCCACAACTCTACCAATGCCAAAACCGCCATCGCAATATTACTCATCAGCAGATTAAAAGCAACAAACTTACCCAGCGATATCTGTTGACTAATCACCAGATTTACCCCGAACCACAGAATAACCATGCTACCTAATTGATTCATCAAACCCTTGACCAGTTCTAAGCTACTCGCCAACTTCCCTCCGCGCAAACGCACCTTCAACATATTCTGAAAGCGCTCTTGCCAATGCATCTGCACAAAAGATTCAACTGCCAAAGTTTTCACTGTAAAAATCCCAGCAATCATTTCTCTCAGGGAAGATTTGTGCCCTACTGATTCCCGCAAGATTTGCCGCGACGCTTCTTTGAGAAATGGACGGGAAACTACACTCACAATCACCATTAATAACATCCAAACCAACACCAAGAAAGTGAGTTGCCAGTTGTAACTAGCCATTAACCCTAAATAAATCACCACCATCAGGGCATCTATAGTGCCACTAACAGCTTTACGAGTGAGAAACAATTGAATCTTGCCATTTTCCTCCACAAGGTTGACAATGTCCTCCACTGAACGCAATGCAAAAAACTGCAACGGCAATTGCAACGTATAGTTGATAAAACGACCAATCAATTTCATATCAATTCGATTGGCAACATACTCCCACAGGTATTGACGCTGTGCTACTAAGACAATGCGCCAAACACCCAAGCAAAAGAAGCTAATCGCAAAAATATTTAAAGTATCAAAATCTTTTAGAGGCATTACTTGGTCAATGACCACCTGGCTAAACATAGGAGTCGCCAAGCCAATTACTTGCATCAACATTGAGGCGAGAATAATTTGACCCAGTAATTTTCGGTAATGCCCTAATGTATCCCAATAACGACTCAGAGATACTTGTTTGCCCTTAAAGGTATGAAAACGTTGAGTAGGGTTTAAAAGTACAGCGTATCCTGTCCAATTAGCTGCAAACTCCGTCAGTGATAGCCACCGTTTCCCTACAGCAGGATCAGAAATCAACAACGAAGGTCTTTGAACTTGCCAAACAACAACATAGTGATTTTCTTGACACTGAGCTATCCAAGGATTTGTATCACCGTCTAACTCCTGCAAACTGGTTCGCACTGTTAACACATCGTATCCCAAGTTATCGGCAGCTGCGGCTAAACCGTGAACAGACACACCCATAGAATCTACCCGTGCTAAATTTCGCAAAGTTGACACTCCCCACTCCTTACCCCAATACTGGCTAATCATTGCCAAACAAGCAACACCAGAATCTGATGAACTTTGTTGTTGAATAAAGGGATAGCTCGGCCAAGAGTTACTTTTTGATTTTGGCTGCTTTTCCTCTACCGATGCAGCTAGTAAAGATCCTGCATCAAAATCTTGATTTGGCTGTTCGCTACCCTGGGGAACAGGAAGAGGGATTTGGATGATTTGTGGGTTATGAATCTGTTGATTTTCTACTTCAGCCTGTTGAGGAAATAATTGTGGTAAAATCTCCTTAACACATTCCCAGTATTCTACCGATAGATAGTAAACTAACAAATCTGTTTGGGCAATCCCATCAGTAAATGCATCATCAGGAAACTTCCAGCTGTCTCCTATCTGTTGTGAGTTATCAATTTTTCCCCCCGCCAACCAAAAACGTCCTTGTGCTCCTCCAGTTGCTTGTACCAATGACGAACCAGCTGTAATCTTTAGAGCTACAAGGTAGGGTAGGAACTCTTGGAGAGTGGAACTGCTCAGTAATGCCAACTCCGTATGAGTTTTAAAGAAAATCAGTGCTTGCTGCTGGTAAATTAATTGCTGTAAATCACTTTCTAAATTAGGTATAAGATATGACAATCTTTGCAGATCAGAAATAGTTATTTGTGCTGCACAGCCTGCACTAACAGCGATCGCTCGATATGGTAAAATTTGATGACAAAAGAAATTATACCCCCCAAAAGTTTGCCCTGCCACCAGCAATTGTGTAGAAACTTCCCGCCCCAAACTTGGATGAAAACCCCACAAGCGCACTTGTCCCTCACAGATTAAATACACAAAATTGCTGCCATCTTCAGTATCTCCGTTGAGATCTTCCCCTGGTTGAAACTCTCGAATCCCCCAAGATGGATACAAGTCTGGGGTCAGACTTGTATCCCCAGTAACTATCTCTAAAAGTTGGAGGATGGACGCTACTCGAGCAGGAGATTGTTGATTGCTGGTATTTTTTTTCATATCTCCCTCAACTTTGAATGACAAAGAGAAACGGTAAAGCACACAAACAAAAGAAGAAATTCGGCACCATTGTTCATCAACAACTGATATGAGCGCAGAAAGTCATCAATTCTGGTAATTATTCCGTTTTTTGGTAAAAACACAACCAATGGTCTCACTAATTGTTAATTTCTCCAGTTTCATTTTTGACATACCTCTTTGACACAAGAACTTTAAAAGCAAGACTTTACTCACAATATCTAGATGCAATGAACACAATGACATTCTCATGTCAAGCTATATTTGATGCATAGTTTACTAATTCTTTATGTGACTGAAATTAGTAACCTTCTTGTTTTGGCAAAACCCAGTTTTAATTTTTAAGTATTTAAAATCTTTTTTTAACCCTAGTTATATGTTCTTTTGGCTCATCAAACACCCGGAAAATAAAACCAAAAATCGAAGATGCTGATTTTTACACCCGCAAACACTATGCGGCTTTGAGCGGCACAGTAAAATATACGTGTCAAGTTTTATGTATTTGTCCGTACAAATTGTATTTGCCACTACACAGACAAAGCCCGCAAAACCAAGTTTTACCCTGTACAAGAATGCACTAGATGCTTTTAAGAATTGTTCTCACTCAAAACTAAATAAATTGCCCAAATAGCCATAGCCCGCAGATAAGTACTAGCCCGGAAAGTACCAGATGCAGTAATTGCTTCTGGTGTGCGGAATTGCAAACCATTGCAGTAAATTTGCTGTACCACAGATGCCGTTAACTTCAAAGCTTCATCTTTCATTGCCATTTGCACCAGAAACGCCGCCAGTCCAAAGTTAATTCCTGTCCAGACTTCCAAAGGATGAGTAGCATTAGGGTTTTCTGGTGAACCATCCGGACGAACACCGTTAGCCGCACCAAACTCACCATTACAGAACTTGAGAAAACAAGCATCATAAACAGTTCGTAAAGCAGACAAAGCGCCATCCCATGGTACAATGTCCGGCAATCCTAATAAGCGGGCATAGAATTGTCCACACAACTGATCCGCCATCACCACATCGGAACCACTCTCACTATCCAGGCGGAAATATTTACCATTCCAGAGTTTTTCTTGATAAACAGGACGTGACTGTGTTAACCATGTTTCGTAAGTGGATTTTTGCTTCCTCAATTCCTGGACATCCCCAACATGATTGTTGGATAAAATTTCGCTGATAGCCATCGCCGCTTCTAAAGCCGCCAACCACAACCCGCCACAATAAGCACTCACACCCTGTAATCGCCAATCATCAAAAGTCTGGTCAGGGGCCCCTGAATTTTCAGGAATCCCATCACCATCTAAATCAAAAGTTTTCAGATAATTGAGAGTTTGCACGATTCCATCCCAACAATCTGCCAAAAATTGCACATCATCAGCACCAGTTAGCAGAAAATCTCGGTACACCTGCAACACAAAATCACTACCTAAATCTTTCCACAAATTGCAGTCTTGATAGCAGGTGTAATTCGTTTTTTCCCAAACGTGCTCATTAGGTGCCCCCAAATCATGAGGCGTTGCACCTGCGACTTTCCGAGCTGCGGTAGTCCTATCAGCCCCAATGGTATAGTAATAGCCGATTACACGCTGATCATCATCACTATGGGGAATTGCCCTCGCAAATGCCCGCATCACCGATTTTTCTAGTTCAGGAAACAGCATTAACAGCCCAAAGGAACCATACAACCGTACATCTAAACTTTCATACCAACGATAATCTAAGCACTCCAGCACCGCAAATTGACCAATACAATCAAGTTCTGATGCTGCACTCCAAAGAGTTCCGCCGCTAGTCAGGTCATATAGCTCATTAAACAAAGCCATCTTAAACCAATCGGGTAAATCTTGTCGGTCAATAATTGGCTGTTGCCAAGCCAGTATTTCTTGATACCAGTTTTTGTATTCTCTCAGGGCAGTAGTAGCCATCGCCCAAGCTTCATTACCACTAGAACCAAAAAAGTCAGTATATCTGCGGTAATAAGTAATTCCTGCTGCAAATTCTGTTACTGGAAAATCCCAAGACACCACAACAGGAATTGACAAAGTTTCCCCTGGTTGGAGAGTGAAACGTAAAGCGATCGCTGCCCCTACCTGTGTATTTTCTGAAGCAGGAGTAGCATCTTGAGCATTCGGCAAAGAACCATCGACACTAAAGCTTTGCCATATATCTTCCCCCGTATCACCTGGAAGCCAACGAGTATGATAAAACACCTCAATCCATGGAGACTTGACAGTAGCAATACACCAACTGCCATCCCCCTCGGCCACTGAGTCACCACTACCAACACCTCCTAAAAAGCAACTAAAGTATTCAGTGTTTTCTAGGATTAAATTGTAATTACCGTAACTTTCACCCAAACGCGGTTGATATGTATAAACCGGACTACCATCATCCCGTATCAGCACTTCTGGAGATTTTAATGCATTAGTAAACCAGCCCACCATATTTTGCCAAGTGAGCATAATGCTCAAAGTAATAGGTGCATCTGTGGGATTATGAGCATTCCAGTTAAAAATCGCCACAGGATAGCTAGATTCTCGATAATTTCCTGCCCAAATAGGTGAAAACTGCTCACAACTTAACTTTGCTTCAAATACATTTTCGTAGACAAACCAGCTACGCGGGTATAGAGCATGATAAGTTCCTGTATGTTGTGTTGTTGTAGATGCTGGATACCATTGCCAAGCAGCCAGACTACCATCCTGAGGTGGTTCTGTAGCCAAAGCATAAGCTTGAGAAAATGTACCATGAGATTCAAATACACTAAATTGACAAGCGGGGATATTTTGAAACGTATGTTCCCCGCCGTCAATATGCCACAGATTAAAGTCTCCTCGTGAAGAACGACCAATACAACCTGCACCAAAGCCACCTAAAGGCATACCATGCCAAGGGCCATCATCAAGATTACTAGGGTAGCGAACAGTGTAGGGCTTGTCCCAGCCTAAACCGATGGGACGACTCCAAGTGCAAGAGGGAATTACCGACGAGAGTGCTTTTGTCATCGCCTAATTTTACAGCATGGGGTTACTTGACACTCCCCAACCTCAAAGCGTGGGGATTCTTCATTCTTAGACTCAACTTACTGTGGCAAGATTCCCAAGCCAAATTAGTCGTTGAATCTCCTGAAGCCTTCGGATCTAAGATCCAAGTTCCCGTATGCCCTACGGTACTTACAGCTAGGTTGAGAATGTTGATAGCGGCATTCCAATCTCTATCTAAGCAGAACAGTGATTCTGTTAAACTCCACTCCAAAACCATTTTTTTCAGTCAGAAAAAGAGCAAGCCGCAAAACTTGTACAAAGCCAATTCGCTACAACATCCACAAACTCTGATACTAGACAAATGTAGGGGATGAGCTATTTTTACCCATTCCCCAGACCTATTTAAAGTTCACGTACTAAAGGCTGACCGTCTTTAACTTCCCCCACTAAAACTACATCTACACAATTGACAAAAATCCCATTTTCCAACACACCAGGAATATTATTGAGTGTTTTCTCCAAGGTAACTGGGTCGTCAATAGAGTCAAATCTCACATCCAATACCATATTGCCTTGATCGGTGATCACTGGCCCGGCTTTTTTCAACCCCATGCGAAGTTCAGGTTTACCACCAAGTTTTTTAATGGCATTAGTAACAGGGGTAATTGCCATTGGAATCACCTCCACAGGTACAGCAAAAGAAGAACCCAACCGGTCTACCAACTTACCACCATCTACCACGACAATGAATTGCCTTGCCAAGTAATCCACAACCTTTTCGCGGGTATGTGCAGCACCGCCTCCTTTAATCAAATTCTTTTGGGGGTCAACTTCATCAGCCCCATCAATAGCAATATCAATGTGGTCAACAGCATCTAAAGTAGTCAAAGGTATACCGTACTCTTTCGCCAGCACTTCTGATTGAAAAGAGGTAGGAATACCCACGATATCCTTAAGTTCACCAGACTTAATGCGATCGCCTAAAAACTGAATTGTATAGGCCGTAGTTGATCCCGTACCCAACCCCACAATCGAGCCTGACTTTACCAGATCTGCCGCGGCTTTGCCAACTTCTTGCTTCATCAACTTTACTGGATCTCCTGTTCCACTCATCCCAAAACTCCTAAAATATTGACTCAATGGTTCATCACGGCCGACTATACTACATCCTAGGCAATTCCAAATTCATTCAGGCAAAATTCGCCATCATTTCCCCCAATTCGATCATTTATCGGCAACACAACATCATCATATTAGTTACGTTATAATGTTTATCTAGTTTTTAGTTCAAATTTAATACTAAGTAAAATCATTTTTACTCTCGTTATAATCATTACTTGATTGTGATTTGCCATGTTCAGTACTAAGTTCTCCTACTCCATTGTTAGGGTTGACTATCATGACTACAAAACTTAAATTGACATTTTAAATAAAGTAAAATTGAAACTTTATATGTAGCAGTAAAGTTAGTTAATAATAATATTCCAACACTTCTTAAAACTGATATTATGAGAGAATATCGTGGCAATTTATTCTTCCCTAATCAAAGGTTAACAAGAGCAGAAAGTTTAGCGATTTTTGCCCAAGTTTATGGAGTGTTTCAGTTTAGTAATGACACTGTAAAAGACATACCTAATTCCTATCCCGATGCAGGATTAATTCCAGATTGGGCTAGAAAAGCCATTGCTAGGGTAGTTGCAGAAGGATTTATTAACACAGATGCCCAAAAGAATATTTCCCCATTGCAGCCAATGACCGGTGGAGATATAGCTTATGTCTTGAGTCAATATTTACAAAGACAACAACCACAACCAGAAATGCCAGTAGTTCCTGGTATTACCCCTAGTCCTGAGTCAATGTGAATTAGGAATTGGAGACCGAGAGAAAAGTTTTTTTCTCATCACTCATGACCAATCACCAATGACTAAATAATTTGAGAGACATCCCCACCGTGGGAAAATTAAAAAATGCTAGAAGTAGAGTTTAGAGAGGAACACCCGATAATATGCATCTGAGTGAAATTACCCACCCTAACCAGTTGCATGGTTTGTCCATTCGGCAATTGCAACAAATTGCCCGTCAAATTCGCGACAAGCACTTACAAACCGTATCAACAAGTGGGGGGCATCTCGGCCCTGGTTTGGGAGTTGTAGAGTTAACACTGGGGCTTTACCAGACACTCGATTTAGATCGGGATAAAGTCATTTGGGATGTAGGACATCAAGCTTATCCCCACAAACTCCTGACAGGACGCTATAACAACTTTTATACCCTCAGACAACAATCCGGAATTGCTGGTTATCTGAAGCGCAGTGAAAGCAAGTTTGATCACTTTGGTGCCGGACACGCTTCTACCAGTATCTCCGCAGCATTAGGCATGGCTTTAGCAGGAGAATTAAAAGGGGAAAAATTTAAATCAGTAGCCGTAATTGGTGATGGTGCCTTAACTGGAGGTATGGCTTTGGAAGCCATCAACCATGCCGGACATTTACCTAAAACTAAACTACTGGTTGTTCTCAACGACAACGAGATGTCTATCTCCCCCAACGTAGGGGCAATCCCCCGTTACCTCAACAAAATGCGCCTCAGTCCACCAGTACAATTTATCAAAGATAATTTTGAAGAACAGTTTAAGCAAATTCCCTTTGTTGGTGAATCCTTGTCCCCTGAACTCGGACGCATCAAAGAAGGAATGAAGCGTTTAGCAGTTCCCAAGGTAGGAGCAGTCTTTGAAGAACTGGGTTTTACTTATATTGGTCCAGTAGACGGGCATAACCTAGAGGAACTAATTTCTACCTTCCAACAAGCACATGAGATCACAGGGCCAGTTTTGGTACATGTGATCACGATAAAAGGGAAAGGCTATGAAATCGCCGAACAAGACAAAGTAGGCTATCATGCCCAAAGCCCGTTTAACTTGACAACAGGCAAAGCAATTCCCTCAAGTAAACCAAAACCTCCCTCTTACGCCAAAGTCTTTTCCCATACTTTAGTCAAACTTGCCGAGCAAAACCCCAAAATTATCGGCATTACCGCAGCAATGGCCACAGGAACAGGTTTAGATAAACTCCAAGCTAAACTACCCAATCAATATATTGATGTCGGTATTGCTGAACAACACGCTGTAACCCTAGCTGCGGGTATGGCCTCAGAAGGAATGCGCCCTGTAGCAGCTATTTACTCTACCTTCTTGCAACGGGCTTACGACCAGATCATTCACGATGTTTGTATTCAAAACCTGCCTGTCTTCTTCTGTTTAGACAGGGCAGGAATTGTCGGTGCTGATGGCCCAACCCACCAAGGTATGTATGATATCGCCTATCTGCGCTGTATTCCCAACATGGTGTTGATGGCACCAAAAGACGAAGCCGAGCTGCAACGCATGGTAGTCACTGGCATTAATTATACAAGTGGCCCAATCGCCATGCGCTACCCCCGTGGTAACGGCTACGGTGTTCCTCTCATGGAAGAAGGCTCGGAACCTTTAGACATTGGTAAAGGAGAAATTCTCCGCAACGGAGATGATGTGCTGATCATCGGCTACGGCACTATGGTATATCCAAGCATGCAAGCAGCGGAAATTCTCAGCGAACATGGCATTGAAGCAACTGTAATCAATGCTCGTTTTGTCAAGCCTTTGGATACCGAATTAATCTTGCCATTGGCCAAGGAAATCCGCCGTGTCGTCACTGTGGAAGAAGGCTGTGTTATGGGTGGTTTTGGTTCCGCCGTGGCAGAAGCACTACTAGATGCCGATGTTGTTGTTCCTGTCAAGCGTATTGGTGTACCAGATATTTTAGTAGAACATGCCACACCAGATGAATCGAAAGCGGAATTAGGTTTAACTAGTCGTCAAATAGCAGAAAGAGTTATGGCTGCTTTCTTTAAAAAGCAAGCATCAACTCTCGTTTAGTTAACATTGGACATTTTCAAAACAACAGGGACAATTCATAAATTGTCCCTATCACTTTTTTCAAACACACATATTTCAATTAGCTCAATGTTTAGTTAATCAAAAAAAATTCCCTTTTACCCCATTACTAAGGGTGACAATTAACGGATACATTACCCTTCATCCAAGATAAAATATGTACTCCATATTCACATGAATCTTTATTCATAAAATTATCTTATCTCATATATAAATCTTGTGCCATCTGGCAAGTTTTAAACTGTTGTTAGCATGTTTCATAATTGTCTGAGTTAGCAGGAAAACACAAAAACTAGTATTTAATAATCCCCCAATATCATTCAAAAATGCCAAGGTTTGAGAGGAAAATATTATAAATAAATATAGCTAGGATTAGTGTATTTATTCTACTAATTTTTATCTCGCCACCTGAGAGTTAATTAAGTACAAAAATTATTTTTAAAAGTTTTATAAAAACTTAATATTTAATATTAACTAAATTTATATTAGTATTAAATTTAATGCACTACTAGGGATTAAACAACCAATCACTGGGTAAAAAATACAACTTCAAAACCTATCACTACCATTAAAGCTTGTATAAAATACTAATATTTTAGTCAGTGGAACTGATTAGACTGAGTGAATAATAGCTATGAAATTAGATGCGATCGCAATCCTAAACCAGGATATGAATAATTTATTAATGACTACCCTCATATCAACACCCATTAAAGATCCAGTACCAGTATTTTTGATGATTTTAGGGATTATGCTCATTGCCCCCTTGTTATTTGAAAAAATTCGGCTACCTGGAATTGTGGGATTAATTTTGGCTGGGGTCATAGTTGGGCCAAATGGGTTGGGATTATTGGCAAGAGATAACACAATTGTTCTACTCGGTACAGTCGGTTTATTATTTCTCATGTTCATGGCAGGATTGGAAACTAGCCTTGATGACTTGAAATATAACGCTGATAAGGCGGTAATTTTTGGACTGGCTACTTTTCTTGTACCTATGGTCTTAGGTATTGGAGCCATGATCGCCATTGGCTACGGTTTTCTCCCGGCTATTCTGGTGGCATCCTGTTTCGCATCTCACACTCTACTAGCATTGCCTGTAGCCAGCAAACTGGGAATTATGCGTTCTCAGGTAATGACCACCACCCTGGGAGGGACACTAGTTACTAATACTTTGGCACTTTTAGTTTTAGCGGTGGTAGTAAGAGCCCATGAAGGCAATTTAACTTTACAATTTTGGCTATTCCTGATTCCTTCACTGATAATCTACACCTTCCTGACGCTGTGGGGAGTACCTCGTGTAGGACGGTGGTTTTTTCAACGCTTTGGACACGATGAAGGAGCAGAATTTACTTTTGTTTTAGCTACTTTGTTTGTCGTTTCCTATGGCGCAGAATTAGTCCAAATTGAACCAATTATTGGGGCTTTTTTAGCAGGAGTTGCCATTACTCAGCTCATCCCATACCTTAGCCCCTTAATGAATCGCATTCAATTTATCGGTAATACACTGTTTGTCCCATTTTTCCTGATTTCTGTAGGGATGTTGGTGAATCCCAAGATTCTCATTCAAGAACCCCAATCCCTACTGGTATCAGCAGTCATGGTGACGGTTGCTATTGTTGCTAAGTTCATTCCCGCTTGGGGTGCAGGTAAGTTATTTGGATTAAATTTTGACAATATTATGGTGATGTTTGGGCTATCCGTCGCTCAGGCAGCTTCCACCCTAGCCGCCATCACTGTTGCTTACAATATTGATTTGGTTGACGAATTAACAGTTAATGGTACCATTGCTATGATTTTAGTTACCTGTGTTGCTTCTCCTTGGGTAACAGCCCAATGGGGACAAAAAGTCAACCCAGGAGAATCAGGAACTACAATCACCAAAACAGCAAACATAGGCGATCGCGTTCTAGTACCTGTAGCTAACCCCACCACCGAAGATAATCTCCTACAATTAGCTATTTTTTTAGCAAAATCTGCCCAAGGTACTCTGTTACCCCTTCACATTTTACTAGACCAAAATTCCTCCATTTCCCTCGCGGATAAAACTCGACAAAACCAATTATTATCTACTGCGGAAATGATTGCCCATGCTGCTGTCACCAAAGTTACCCCCATTGGTCGTATTGATGAATCAATTGATAAGGGCATTGCCCGGGTAGCAGAAGAAAAACAAGCTAGTGTGATTATCTGCGGTTGGAAAGGTTACTCAACTTATCAAGAAAATTTGTTTGGCAGTGTCATCGACAAGATTGTGAATCGCAGTTCAGTACCAGTTTTAGTCAGTCGATTTCCATTACCAATTGAGCATACAGCACGAGTCTTTCTGGCTTTTACTACTCAACAAACTCACGCTAGTTCTTTTCAACAAAGTATCCAATTAGCCAAAAGCCTGGCAACAGAACTGAAAGCATCTTTACAACTGTTACACGTAGTATCAGTAAGAGGAGCAAGTATAGAAATTAGTCATATTGGATTACTAGCAGACACACCAGTGCAAAAAGTGCGAGGTAATTTTGTCCGCCAAGTTTCTCGTTTACTTAACACTAACGATTTGTTGCTGTTAAATGGAAGTGTTGAGCAGAAAAGTCAACTTTTTTCATTACTGGGCCATGCACCAGAAGCCATCGCTCGCAGTCACCCGGAAGTAGGGATAATTATTGCTTACTTTCCACATTAAGGGATGGGACAATGAGTTATACAATTTTTTATCTTGACAATCTTCTTCATTTTTCTGATGCTTTACCCCGTTATTTGGCAAAACGACTCTGTTTCCCTAATTGACCAAACTCGCTTACCCAACGAGTATAGTGTCGTGCAAATTCACCGCAGTGAAGACATGGCACAGGCCATTAAAACTATGATTGTCCGAGGTGCGCCAGCTATTGGTGTCGCTGCGGCCTATGGTATGTATCTTGGTGCGAGAGAAATTGAGACGAATAATCACCATGAGTTCTTAGAACGCTTAGAAAAAGTTGCCGAGTTATTGCGTTCCACTCGTCCGACAGCGGTGAATTTATTTTGGGCAATTAGCCGGATGATGAAAACTGCCTACGAAACTCTGGGAACTGTGGAAAATATCAAACAAAACCTTTGGCAAACAGCCCAAGCCATTAATGTTGAAGATTTACAAACCTGTTATGCTATTGGCAATCATGGTTTGGCAGCATTACCCACCACCCCCGAAAAGCTGAAAATTCTCACTCACTGCAATGCTGGAGCTTTAGCTACGGCTGGCTACGGTACAGCCCTGGGTGTTGTCCGTTCTGCTTGGGGAGAAGGACGTTTAGAACGTTTATTCGCCGACGAAACTCGCCCCCGCTTGCAAGGGGCAAAACTCACCGCTTGGGAATGTGTTCAAGAAGGTATTCCCGTAACGGTAATTACTGATAGTATGGCAGCCCATTGTATGAAACAGGGTTTAATTGATGCTGTGGTTGTCGGTGCTGACCGCATTACCGCCAATGGTGATACTGCTAACAAAATTGGTACTTACAGTGTAGCCATCGCGGCTAAAGCCCATCATATCCCTTTCTTTGTTGCGGCTCCTTTTTCTACTGTGGATTTTGCCCTGGCTGATGGTAGTCAAATTCCTATTGAAGAACGCAACCCAGCAGAAATATACCAATTAGGCGAAACTATACTGACACCTTCAGGTGTTGATTTTTACAATCCCGCTTTTGATGTTACCCCCGCTGAGTTAATTACAGCTATAATTACCGAAAATGGGGCATTTCTTCCTAGTGAGTTGGCAAAATTTCAGTTTCAGCCAATTATATAAAAACTATAAAAATCTGGTTTGATATGCTGAAAAACTAATTACTCATAAGCTTTATAAGAAAATAGGCTGAAAATTCTTGAGGTTAAGTTTTGAGGCCGGGGGAATTTTTTAGCTGTTCTTCAGCCAAGGGATAAAAGCTAGTGGAGGCATTTACGGTTCAGTTATTTTGCCTATTCCTTTTGTTGAGCAACCTAGGGTTTAACTGTTTCTGTACAAATATTATTAGCTGTGGTAACAAAATAACTAGGAGTCCACAAAGTAGGAAGTTTTAGCACCTCAGGAAATTCTGTTCTGGGGAAATGACATACTCTCCCTTTGACTCTGTTCATGATTTGACATGGATTATGGGTGGGTTTGGCGTTAATAACCTTAATAAGATGTATATCGTCTGGCATAACTTCCATGGCCATAATTCCCTGTGTATTCTTGTTGCAAATATCACAGATGATTTGCTTTAGTCCTTCAGCTATTGCTTTGGTAAGAACTTTTTTCCCGCATTTAGGTATAAAAACCAAGGGATGGTTAAGTAATAAAACTGCGTTGCCTTCATGTACTCACCTGGAGAAAATTTAGCTGTTTTGGAAATTACCCTTGCTTAGGGTACATGGATAGTAGATATTAAATAATATCTACTACAATCTGAAAAAGTATAAAATATATGAACAAGTTAATTGCCGCAATTGCATTAATTATTTCCTCAATCTTGATCACAAGTTGTGGTAATTCCCCCAATAGGCCTGTCAATGAAACTAAAAATAATAGTAAAAATGATCCTGTTGAAACAACTCTAGGGGAATCTTCACCAGAGATTTCCATAGCAACCGATGAAACTAAGGGTGTAGCAAACACAACTGCGAGCAATAATCAAGCTAACACCAATAAAACTCAACCAAAAATTGGCACAGTTAAAGAATTAGTCATCGGGGATATTATTTGCTACGCCACAATAGTAGATGAACAGAGAAAAGAACACCCCTTAGGTGCTTCCTTTGAAATTTGTGCAGAAGCAGAAAAATATTTAAATCGGAAAGTACGCGTCTCTTATGAAATTGCATCATTAAATGATTGCCAGAGTATTGAACCTTGTGGCAAAACTCGCCGAGAATCTATAATTTCCCAAATGGAAATTATAGCGGACAAATCACTAACTAAACCTCAAGCCAGTGATTCACAAACATTTAATAATGGTAGGTGGACAATCACCATCGGTAATAGAAACTCTTGGTCAGGAGTGAACAACACCGGAAATCTCACCTATAAAGGATGTGATGCTCAAGGCAATTGTATTAACTTAACAGGTGGTAAAGTTAGCTGTCGTGATGGTAAATGTGTGACTGGTTGGGTAAATGGAGATTATAGATACATTTTGTCACAACCTATTACCGAAGATGGAAATGCTTCTCCCACCCTTATTGTCAATGAGGGGGACAAGGAAATTCTCAATGCTACAGGTTTTAAGATTGTCTCTAGATAAATTTTTCCAGCCAGGTGAGGGGGACTAAGTTGGCGATATTCTATTACCAGCAGTATCAAAGACAAACAATTGACTTAAATCTAATTGTAAAGACAAGGGATAGCCTGGACGGGGACGAATATCACTAGCTGTCTGAATATTTAGGAACGCCATGGAACCAGGTAAACTCGCACGAATCAAATTTTCCCGACCCAAAGGTTCTACTACCTTCACCTCAACTACTAACAATGCTGAGTTAACAACTTCTGCTGCTTGGCCATTTCCTGGTTCGTTAATATAAATATGTTCAGGACGAATCCCTAAATCAAAACTCTGACCTTGGCGTAGCTGCACCTTTTCCCTCACAACTGCTGGAACTGGTAATGACTGTCCACTCACATCAAAAACATCATTTTTGTAGACCCCAGGCAAAATATTCATGGGGGGATTACCCAGAAAAGTTGCTACCATTTGGTTAGCGGGAAGGGCATAAATACTTTGAGGATCACCAATTTGCTGAATCCTACCCCGATCTAGAACAACAATCTGATCAGCTAAAGTCATGGCCTCAACTTGATCGTGGGTGACGTAGATCGTTGTAATCCCCAATTGTTGATGTAACTGTTTCAACTCTGCTCTGGTATCATCCCTTAACTGAGCATCTAAATTAGATAAAGGTTCATCAAGTAAAAATACTTGTGGTTCCCGGGCGATGGCTCTTCCCAATGCTACCCTTTGTTGCTGTCCCCCGGAAAGTTGTTTGGGTTTGCGATCTAGTAGATTTTCTAGGGAAAGCGATCGCGCTACATTCACCACTCGTTCTTGAATAATCTTCGGGTCAACTTTCCGCATTTTTAAGCCAAAGGCGATGTTTTGCGCCACCGTCATGTGGGGATAAAGGGCATAGTTCTGGAATACCATCGCTATGTCACGCTGTCTGGCGGGTATATTATTGACCAAGCGATCGCCGATGAATAGATTACCCGATGTAGCAGACTCCAACCCCGCAATGGTTCGTAAAATTGTAGACTTACCACAACCTGACGGGCCCACTAAAACCCAAAATTCTCCATCAGGGATTTCAAAGGTAATGTCTTCGATAGCAGTGACATTGTTAAATTTACGCTTAATCTCTTCTAAGTAAACTCTTGCCATGGGTCAATTTTAATAAAGAACGGGGAACAAGGAGTAGGGAGTAGGGCACAGTGAACAGTGAACTAGATAATGAGTTAAAATTCCGTTGGGGTAATATTTATCATTTTTTGTTGCTATTACACCAAGCTGGATGGGACAATAAGGCAGCCATAACCCGCACGCCTCGCAATTGATTCGACAGCGGTAAGTGACCTCTAGGGGCGCTTAAATCCCAAGTAAACTGATGGGGATATCGCGTCCAGTTATTACCACTTTTCCAGCCAATTTTCGGCCATAAGTTCTCCCAGTTTTTGCCTACACTTAACCAAATTTCTCGTTGCACCGAAAAACTAAATTTACCTTCCGAGTGGACTAGCCACAGATTGTTAATAGTTTGCAGGTCAAGAATGGGGGCATTTTCTACCTCAGTAAAATACAACCATTTCCTTTGTACCGCCGCTGGTCCTGCTAGTTCACACAGCTTTTGCACGGTCACGCGATCCGCTGCTTGGAAGTCTTGAATGGCAAGTAGCTCTTGCAAGGAATTGTATTTTATCCCCGATTCTGATTTTAGAGGTACAATTCCTTCAGGATAACGGGAAAGTAGAAATTCTTTGACTTGAGGTGCATCAGAGTTGTACAGGAATTGGTAAACTTTGCCATGGATCCAAGTGGCTGGGCAATCCTGTTGTTGCTGTAAAAATTCCATTAATACATCTAAACCTTCGTTACCCAAGTTAGCTAACTGTGGGATAATCTCTTGTTGGATTTGAATAGACCCAGCGATTAACGATTGTCGAAGAAAGTCGATGTCATTAGCAGTGCCTGATAAAATCATTGGGTCTGTCATGCCATTACTCGTGTTAGCGTTCAGTGAAAAGGCGATTGGCTATTGATTGTTCTTCTAAGTGAAGGACTAATAGCGAAAAGTAGTTTACTATTTTTGACTGCGCGGAGCGCAGTACCGAAGGCAATCGTACAAAATTGCAATACTTTCGCTCTCATCCCACAGCTTAGTCCCAAATACAGTACAAGGGAAATAAGGGGAAAATCTGCGCCTCGTGATTTGGTGAACAAAAGACATAGCAAATTCTGCAAGTTTGTGAAAGCAAAATTTTTGTCCTTGCAGCATATCGTTTAGGAGTGTTTGAAGTATGTACGACAAGATTATCCCCCCCACAACCGGAACAAAAATCACCTTTAAAAGTGGTGAACCTATTGTCCCTGACAATCCAATTATCCCCTTTATTCGGGGCGATGGTACGGGTATAGATATCTGGCCTGCTACCCAAAAGGTGCTAGATGCTGCGGTGGCTAAGGCATACCAAGGTCGGCGTGAAATTAGTTGGTTTAAGGTTTACGCTGGTGATGAAGCTTGTGATTTATACGGTACATATCAGTATTTACCTCAAGACACTTTAACGGCAATTAAAGAATATGGTGTAGCAATTAAGGGACCTTTGACTACTCCCGTAGGTGGTGGGATTCGTTCTCTCAATGTAGCACTACGGCAAATTTTTGATTTATATGCCTGTGTGCGTCCTTGCTGTTATTATCCAGGGACACCCTCACCCCACAAAAATCCCGAAAAACTGGATGTAATTGTCTATCGGGAAAATACTGAAGATATTTATTTGGGTATTGAGTGGAGACAAGGTAGTGAGGTGGGCGATCGCTTGATTAAAATCCTTAATGAAGAACTGATTCCATCTACTCCAGAACACGGCAAGAAGCAAATTCCCCTGGATGCGGGTATTGGTATCAAGCCTATTAGCAAGACTGGTTCTCAGCGTCTAGTACGCAGGGCTATTAAACACGCTTTGTTGCTACCTAAACACAAGCAACAAGTAACCTTGGTGCATAAGGGCAACATTATGAAATACACTGAAGGCGCTTTCCGTGATTGGGGTTATGAACTAGCTATTACTGAATTTCGCCAACAATGCGTTACGGAAAGGGAGTCTTGGATTTTAAGTAATAAGGAAAAAAATCCTGATATTTCTCCAGAAGAAAACGCCCGTCAAGTTGACCCAGGTTATGATTCCCTGACATCAGAGAAAAAAGCGCAAATTGTCCAGGAAGTCCAAACTGTTCTCAACTCAATTTGGGAAACCCACGGTAAAGGCCAATGGAAAGACAAAACTATAGTTAATGACCGAATTGCTGACAGTATTTTTCAACAAATCCAAACCAGACCCGATGAGTATTCTATTCTGGCAACGATGAACTTGAACGGTGATTACTTGTCTGATGCTGCTGCGGCCATTGTCGGCGGTCTGGGAATGGGTCCAGGGGCAAATATTGGCGATTCCTGTGCCATTTTTGAAGCTACCCACGGTACTGCACCTAAGCACGCAGGGTTGGATCGGGTTAATCCCGGTTCGGTGATTTTATCTGGTGTGATGATGCTCGAATTTATGGGTTGGCAAGAGGCGGCAGATCTAATTAAACAAGGTTTGGGACAGGCGATCGCTAACCGTCAAGTGACATACGATTTAGCCCGGTTGTTAGAACCACCAGTGGAGGCTTTAAAATGTTCTGAATTTGCTGACGCAATTATTCAACATTTTAGTTAATTATGATTAGGGTGGGGTTTCCCCCCCTAATGCCAATTTTCTCCCCCGGGTAACTGAGTTAAGGTTTTCACCACAATTGCAGGTAATTCTTTGGCTGAATAAGCATAAGTCAGGGCTAAAGACTGCAAAGCATCTTATCTTATATTAATTTATTTCTATCTATCATTTCACCCAGTTGAAATTGATTGTACTTACCATTCATAACTTCCAAACTAGCATCAGCGATGGCATCTTCAATCACTTCTTCCTTTATCAAATTTACCCATTCATCTTGATTAATGTAATAGGATTTTTTATTATCTTTAATATTCAACTTTTTCACTTCTCGGATTGAATTACGGATAGAACTGACCCACGAAGCTGTTAATCCTTGTTCTACTTGATTTTTAATGAGATAAATCAATAAAATCTTGACATAAGATTGGATATTACGCAGAATGGCTTGTTTACTCATCCCCTCTAACTCGTCAACAATAGTCAGAGCATCTGCGTAACGTCCTTGTATAATCCTATTTCTGAGGTCTGTTGGTTCCCAGGTCATTTTCCTTAACCTCCACCCTCTTTGACTCCCTTAACAACAGTGTACCCACTTTTGTATGGCTACCCCACCGAAGCCATCAAAAAAGAATAGGGAACAGTGAACAATGTAAAAGAGCTTTTACAAAGGCTTTTGAGTAGGAATACCAACAGGACGGGGAAAATTATCCGGAGTTTTTACGATTTTTTGCAAGTATAAGCAATGACGAATACTGTTAGTTAAAGGTGTTATAAATTCGTCAATTGCAGAAATTTTACCACCGAGTTTCTTCACAGCATTTTGCAAAGATTTAGTTTCTTCCTCTGTCCAATTACCACGATAAATAACAGCTAAACCACCATGTTTAAGTAATGGTAGAGTATATTCGGCACAGACAATAGCACTACCAACGGCCCGAATTAAAGCCACATCATAGTTTTCCCGGTGCTGGGGATGATGACCTATTTCTTCGGCTCTCCCAATTACAGTTTTGGCATTGGTAACAGTTAATTTAGTCAATATTTCGTTAATAAAATTAATTTTCTTACGGGTTGAATCTACTAGGGTAATTTTACATTTACCCATAGTTATCGCTACAGGTACGCCGGGAAAACCAGCACCTGTGCCAATATCAATTACAGAAGCATTTCCTGAGAAGGATGGAATAATTTGCTTTTGTGGTGTAATTCCTCGCAGCGAATCCCACAAATGTTTTTCCCAAAACTCCTCCGGTTCGGTAATGCGAGTTAAATTTAACTGTCGATTACCCTCTAAAATTAATTCATACAACTGCTGAAATTGTTGTTGTTGTTGTTGGTTGGGTTGCCAATTCAGGGTTTGTTGCCATGTTTCTGCCATTTCCGGCAATAAGTTAGTCATTGGTCATTGGTCACTAGTCATTGATCATTGGTCAACAGCAAAGGCTCTCACACAGATGTTCCAGCTTTTTGAACTTTCTCTTTCAGTATTGCCGAGTCTACTGATTTTAGTTCACCGTGGTTCAGTGTCCAACATCGGTCTGCCATAGCCAGCATATCCCCAGCATCGTGAGTGACAATCAACAGCATCCAATGTTTTTTCAGTTTAGCCAATAAACTCACCAGTTGGCGACGCATTGACCAATCTAACCCCGCCGTCGGTTCATCTAATAACAGTACATTGGGCTGACGAATCAATTGTACCGCCAAGGCTAAACGTCGCTGCTGACCACCACTCAAAGCGTGAGGTGCTGCAAACAGGGATAAATGCTCTAACCCCACTTCGCTTAATGCTTCCCTAACACGATCTGACCCTAGTTCAGGATGCCCTAAACGCAATTCTTCTAAAATCGTACCACCGCAAAAGTGCCTTTCTGGAAACTGAAATACTAACCCAGCCAACTGTTGTAACTGTTCAGATATCAGTTCTTGTTCCCGCCAGAACAGTGAACCAGAAGTTGGTTCCGCTAGTCCAGATAAAATTTCTAGCAAAGTACTTTTGCCAGAACCACTCGGTCCAATAATCATACCCAACTGCTGGGGTGCTAATTCTAGATTAATGGATTTGAGAATCGCTGACGGGCAGGCTGTGGGATGATAAGTTAAATTTCTGAGATGAAGCATTTGTTAGGACTACTAAAAAGTTAGCGCATTACTCTAAGAGTAACTACAAAATTAGATGACTGAAATTACCAGTTTTTTGAGAACAATCTGATAATAACTGCAAAAACCTACCGCTATGCTTTTCTACGTTATACCTGATTTCACTTTTAACTAGAACGACAAAAAGGGGAACTCGCCAACATATCCCAAGTCTACCTGGGTAGAATACCTGGGCTGAAACCGACACAGATTTTAGTTAATTTGCTTGTGCTTTCTAAGTAACAGATACAACAATTTTAACTCCATTATTTTTCAAGGGTGACTATGCATAAACGGTTTTTTACTCGGCAATCCATAGGGTTTACCACACTTTCTCAGCTTGTTCACACCGGGTTTGTTGCTGCAATCGCTCTCAATTTGTGGGTTAATCCCTCTCTAGCCGCCGATCCATTCCGCACTCAAGAACCGCGTAATATTGGCGAAAATACAGAAGCAGCTTTTAAAGCAGTTTTTCAACAGGGTAATTATCCACTTGCCGAAAGTTACTTGCAAAAAGCAATATCCAGTGATCCAAACGAGCCTTTAGTTTATGCCATGAAGGCATCTTTAGCATACGCAAATAAAGACTTGTCCACCCTCGATTCTTACAGCAAAAAAACCTTAGAAGCCGGAGAAAAACTAATTGCTACAGACGAATTACGTGGTAATATGTACACAGCCGTGGGACATTTTTTTGCAGGAGCAACAATTCTTACCCGTGAAGGTGTACTCAAAGGTACGCCAGAAGCATTAAATCGCCTCAGAAAAGTTTATCAACATTTAGATAGAGCAGAAGCGATCGCACCTCAAGATCCAGAATTAAATCTCCTCAAAGGCTACATGGATTTAATGCTAGCTGTGAATCTACCCTTTGCTAGTCCTGATGAAGCCATTGCTAAATTAAAAGCCAATGCTGCACCTCAATACTTAGCCCATAGAGGTATAGCTCTTGCCTATCGTGACTTAAAACAGTATTCTCAGGCTTTGGAATATGTGAACAGTGCTTTAAAAAGCACATCTGAACACCCTGAGTTGTATTATCTCAAAGCTCAAATCCTTAGAAAACAGGGAGAAAAAGCTAAAAGTCCTTCAATCATGGAAGAAGCCCTTGTTAATTTTGATAAAGCCTTGACCAAAAGATCCCAACTTCCAGCAGATTTAGTCAGACAAATTGAACGTGAACGCAACAACACCTTTAACCACTTAAATAATTTAGTTGATTGAAGAACATTGATTGAGGAGACCCGATTCATCCCGTCTCCTCAATTCATACCCTGATATGCTAATTCTTAGAAACGGTAATTCATATATTCCAGGGCAATGCAAATTCAGTTCCGTGAAATTAACCCTTTTGACCTGTGGATTTGGCTCAAATTCAGCACAATTCCTTCTGGACGTGAAAAGCAATATGTAGAAGAAGTTTTCAATTCCTGGTTTTATCTGGGGAAATTAGGTGCATTTAATGCCGAGAATCTCCAAGTTCAAGAAACAGGACTGGAAATCAGCTACATGAATTATGACTCCCAAGGGTATGATAAAAGTTTAATGGCACTTATGCACAATATGGGCGAGTTTGAGTATGAGGGACAATGGGCTCGTTGTTGGTTTGACATGGGAACTGCTGATGCCATCGCCCTTGATATTTTAATCAACGCCCTCAAACAGCTAAATGATGAATATGTTAATATTGAACATCTATACATCGGTGGTGAAAACGAAGATTGGCCTGTAGAAGATAGTGAGAACCCAAATTACTCTATCTACGATAATTAACCCCATTGCCAACAAATTAAAAAAGAATGGGGAACAGTGAACAGTGAACTGGATAGAGCAAAACAAATATTTTCCCTATTCCCGGTAATTTTGAGATGAGCAAACAAGAACAAATTCGGGTATTAGCTTTGGGATTAATCCGGGATGGCCATCGCATTTTTGTTTCTCAAGGGTATGATCCTTTAAAGCAAGAAACTTATTATCGCGCTTTAGGTGGAGGAGTTGACTTTGGCGAAACAAGCCAAGGTGCTTTACAACGAGAATTTCAAGAAGAAATTCAAGCCGAATTAACAAATATTCACTATGTGGGTTGCATAGAAAGTATTTTTACATTTAACGGTAGACAAGGACACGAAATTATTCAAGTTTATCAATGTGATTTTACTGATACCAAATTTTATCAACTAGAAAGCCTGATATTTTCTGAGCCAGAAAATTGCCAACATCAAGCACTATGGGTCGATATTGCTCATTTTAAATCAGGGAAACTAAAATTAGTTCCCGAAGCATTCTTTGCATATTTATAACTAGAAATCTTTAGGTAGATGCTAATAGAGTAATTAACCAAAGAAAGCAGAAATGTTGACTGTTGACTGTTGACTGTCCAAGTTGTGGGTCGGTGATACAAAATTTGAGCAATTAATGACTCTATATCTGGGTAAAACGCAAAAATTGTAAATTTTTATTGCAGGATTCAACACTTCTGCAAAGAAAGCTTAGTCATAGCCCTACTCCCAACTTCCTTCTTAATAAATCCCCAACTTTTCACAGGCTTCTGTGAAAAGTTGGGGATATCAGTATAATATCTACTAATTCTCTATCTTGAGAAACGCAAAAGTTCAGCCGACTACAA
The DNA here is from genome assembly GCF_029891685.1 of Umezakia ovalisporum Ak1311. NCBI lineage: Bacteria > Bacillati > Cyanobacteriota > Cyanophyceae > Nostocales > Nodulariaceae > Umezakia > Umezakia ovalisporum. The sequence continues at coordinate 66,480 of NZ_JANQDJ010000068.1, forward strand.
AGGACGGTAAACTCGATAGTTGACGTTAGGGAAAATATTGTCCATTAATTCCACCTTCTGCAGCCAACCGCTATCGACCTTGCCAATTTTCACATCTTCGTAGAGCTTATTGAAGCGCATCAAGTGCGATCGCGTTCTTCTCACCGCATAGGGTACCATCGTTCCCGTCCGCATAATAAAAGCCCAGTCAGAAGATTGTGCTAGCAAAAGTTCCCGCGCCGCTTGGTTGAGTGCTTTTTCTTGCAATTTGTCCTCAGCTTCTATACCGGATATTTCAATCATGCGTTCGGTTGCTTTGTGTAAATGTGGGTATATCCAAGCATTTGTTTCATTTAACCAATACTCATGGAAACCCTTATAACCCCAACTCGATTGCGAAGGGCGACAAACTTGCTGGGTAGGATTTGACTGCAAATAATCCCCTAGATGAGCCATTTGATATGTTCCTTGGTCATACCAAGATTTACGGAACAGGTAATCAATGAACCAGGGTCCTTCGTACCACCAGTGACCAAACAACTCTGCATCATAAGGGGAAACAATTATTGGCGCGCGACCCATAATACTGTGTAAATGCTCAACTTGGCGTTCACGGTTATACATAAAGTTCGCAGCGTGTTCTGCTGCTTTTTCCCTAGCCCAATAAGGGTCATACAATTCTTTGTCTGACAACCCTAAACCGCGGCCTGTAATTTTGTGATATTTAATCCCTGTGTTTTTTCGTTGACCATTAGGCATGATGTAGGGTTTGATGTACTCATATTCTGCTTCCCACCCCAAATCTTTATAAAATTCCCTATATTCCGATGCCCCCGGATAGCCTACTTCAGATGACCATACCTGCTGAGAAGATTCATGATCTCTACCAAAGGCTGCAACTCCTGTTTCTGTAAAAATCGGTGCATAAGTACCAAATCGTGGTCTTGGTCGGGCATATAAAATCCCATGTCCATCTGTTAGAAAATAGCGTAAACCAGCATCCGCCAGCATTCGCTCAACACCTTCATAGTAAGCGCATTCCGGCAGCCAAATACCTCTGGGCCCTTGTCCAAAGGTTTCCTCGTAATGTTCGCAAGCTACCTGAATTTGTGCCCACACGGCTTGGGGATACATTTTCATCAGTGGTAGATAGCCGTGGGTAGCTCCACAAGTGATTATCTCTAAGTTATTAGTATCTTGGAATTGCTTAAATGCTGTTACTAAGTCACCATTGCATTTTTCCCATACCTGACGCGCTTCGTTAAACTCAGTGGCGTAGTGTTCCGCTAAATAACGAATATGCCCATTATTGATATTATGCTCGATTTCTAGCTCTGTAAGTTCTTCTAATTTTGCCAAGTGCGCGTCATAGCGTTCTTGCAGTAGAGGATCGCGCAGCATCGACACCAGAGGTGGTGTCATACTCATAGTGATTTTGAAGTCGATACTATCTCGCTTTAAGCCCTCAAATACTTTCAATAAAGGTATGTATGTTTCTGTGATGGCTTCATAAAGCCATTCTTCTTCTAATACATAGTCACTTTCTGGGTGACGAACAAATGGCAGGTGTGCATGAAGTACAAGCGCGATGTAGCCGATAGCCATGGTGTTTTAAGGGTAATACGTGTGAGTTGATGTATGAGGGTTTGGCGAAATTAACAATATTTTAAGACTTTATGGGGTTGCTGTCTGTGGTTTTCTGGTTCAGTTTAGGTTTGAAGTTTTTTACTCAGGTTCTTTTTTCTTTCCGCTGCCCTGGGAATAAAGTTTTTCTAATGGTCTTTTAGGGATATGGATGTATTTTTACTCAATGATTTTTTAAGATGGGTTTGCTCAATCCAGTCCACTGTTCCCTATTCTTCGGCTTCTTGATACAATTGTTCTATCTCTTGCAACTGGGTTTTGCGTGAGGGGCGACGATATTTTTTTCTCTCTAATTTCGGTTCGTATTGCTGCTTACCGTTGCTTTTTGTTTTGATTTTCAGAGTTGATTCCGGGTCAGCTTGGTCAACAAGCTGACCATGGGAAATTTTGAACTGACGGGCGATAGCTTCGTCTAAAAATTGTAAATAATGTTCATACCTTTCCCAGTCGCCTCCCACTACACAATCAGGTTCGTCTCGATGCAGACAGTCTCTAAATCGACAGCTGGCTAATGCTAACCGCTCTCTGGCTTCAGGAAAGTAATATACTAATTCTTCCGGTCTGCATTCCAAGTCGGGTTGATTAAATCCGGGAGTATCTGCTAGTAAACCGCCCCCTGGTAGTTCAAATAATTCTACGTGGCGGGTTGTATGACGACCTTGTGCTAGTTTGCCGGATACTTCTCCTACTCGCAAATCAAGGGTGGGATTTAGCATATTAATTAAACTGGTTTTTCCGACTCCAGAAGGACCAGCAATTACTGTTATCTTATTTTTTAAATGCTTCAGTAGTGCATCTATATTGATGCCTGTGTGCACGCTAACAAAATGGGGCTGATAACCCCAGCCGGCTAGGCGATGGGCTATTTCCTGTTGTTTTTCTGGTGAGACTAATTCACTTTTGTTCAAACATAATTGCACTTCTACCGCTGTAGATTCGGCTTTGACTAGAAACCGACTTATTTGATACGGCTGCCAAGGTGGGTCTGTGAGAGCAAAGGTGAGTAGAATTTGGTCAACATTGGCAATGGCTGGTCGGTCTATTTGGCTTTGGCGAGGTAGGACTTGAGATATTGCTCCTCTACCACTAGACCAATGGGCTGCTGATACTACCACGCGATCGCCCACCATTACCTGCTGCCCAATTTTTTTCAAGCGGGTTCTGCGCGTACAGAGGAAGATGGGGGCCGTGGATGCTGGAGAATAATCCTTGTTGTCTCTTTCTAGTTTTGTACTCTCGTTTTCTATATCCAGTTGTACTCGATAGAAGTTTGCCTGGAGGGCTAATACTGTACCGAGCAACTGTCCATGAGTAGATATTGTTTCAAGGGTTGTCATTAGGCTGTGGGGGGACGGCGTACCAATAAGGAAAAATAGCCTAAGCAATCTGTAATTTTTTCAATGTGATATCCTGCCATGACTAAGCTATCAGGAACTTGCTCTATGGGTTCTCCAGAATCTAGCCATACTTCTAATAAACTTCCCGGCTGCATTTTTTCCAAATATAATTTTGTGCGGACAAAGTTAATGGGGCAAGGTGTGCCCCGCAGGTCAAGTTGAGCTTGGGGGGTTGAGGGATGAGAGGTTTTCATTACTTAAACAGATTTCCCAAAAATCCTTCTATACCACCTTTACCTGTACGGTCTCCCTTAATTTTAGCTAGCTTCTCTAGCAATTCTCTTTCTTCTGGTGTCACTTTAGTAGGAATGTCTATTAATATGGTCAGCAGTTGGTCTCCGCGACTGACAGGATTGCCTAAGCGAGGAACTCCACGATTTTCTAGCTTCATTACTGTGTTAGGCTGAGTTCCAGCCGGGATAATCAGTTCTACTAACCCGTCTACAGTTTCTACTTCCAAGCGGCAACCTAAAATTGCTTGTAGATAGCTAACTTTAATTTCCGAAAGAATGTTAATACCATCCCGTTGGAATTGTTCATCTTCATTGACAAACAAATAGACATACAAGTCCCCAGGAGGTCCACCACGTTGACCAGCATCTCCTTCCTGGGAGATTCGCAAGCGTGTACCATTATCTACCCCTGCGGGAATAGTAATTTTTAGTTTCTTTGGTACTTGATTTGTACCTTTTCCATCACAAGCATCACATTTGTCTTCAATTACCATTCCACTACCGTTACAAGTGGGGCAGGTTGACACTTGAGTGAAACTACCAAAAGGCGTTCTAGTAACGCGACGGACTTGACCCGAACCACCACAGGTGGAACAATTGCGAGGGCGAGTACCTGCTTTGGCTCCGGAACCCCCACAGGTATCACAGATTTCCAAATGGGAAATGCGAATTTCTTTTTCCCCCCCAAATACTGCTTCGCGAAAGTCTAACTTCAGGTCTAGCCTGAGGTCGTCACCACGCACCTGTCCACTGCGCCGTTTTTGGGTTTGACCACCCATCCCGCCACCAGCAAAGCCACTGAATATACTTTCAAAGATATCGGCAAAGCCGCCCATGTCCCCCATGTCTTGGAAGCCTGCACCAGCAGCACCACCTGATACACCTGCTTCACCAAAACGATTATAACGTTCTCTAATATCAGGCTCAGAAAGCACTTCATATGCGCGGTTAATTTCTTTAAATCGATCTTCCGCTCCCGGTTCTTTGTTCACATCTGGGTGATACTTCCGGGCTAAACGGCGATAAGCTTGTTTAATTTCTTCTTTGTCGGCGTCACGAGAGACACCCAGAATTTCATAATAGTCGCGGGCCATATAACAAAGGTAAAAGTTAGGAGGAAGAAAGCAGAAAGCAATAAACGCCACAGACACTTGCTATCTTACGGTAAGTCATATTCCTCAACAGTGGCTACTCGTAACAGTAGGCCACTCAGCACAATAGAACTTACTCCTGTGCTTCGCCCAAGGGCGAACAGTCGCTCAAGTGACTTTGGAAGGGCGGCTTGCCGGAAACCGGGCAGAAAGAAAAAGTAAATTTTTATTAATATATCGATTGTACCTTTTACCTTTCACAAAAATCACCGGCAAGTTTAAAGCAACATTTGCTTTCCTCATGGGAGAGAACAAAAGCCGCCAAAGTAAAGCACATAAACTGCCTCTCTTACAATTGTGCTACCTACCAGGGTCAACCCCTGGTGATGAACCATAGGAACTACCCCCACAATTAGGTGCGGAAAACCCCCCAGGAGGATTGCAGTTAAAACACTGACATTTGTATATGGTGAGCTTATTGTCATCAACTCTTGACCCATAGGCAACCTGTGATCACAAGGTGGGCTGCAAAAGTCCGGCAAACCGTCACCAGCCCTATCCTTGCTGACATATGCAATGCCTATCCTTGGTATAACCTAACCACTCTTGGTCAATCAGACGAGGAACTACAATTTCACCGTCAGATCAACTCGACTGATCTTCCTGTACAGGTGGTGTGTCTTCCTTAGGAGCAGCCACCTTGACCATGGAATGGCGCAGCACGCGATCGCCTAAATAATATCCGCGTACTAATTCTTCCAACACTGTTCCTTCTGAATGTTCATCCGTAGGTTCGCGCATAACTGCTTCATGGAGATTAGGATCAAATTGTTCACCTTCAGGACGCATCGGTGACACCCCTATGCGTTTTAGAGATTCAACTAGTTGTTTATAAACTCCTTGATAACTTTTGTGAATTGTCATCTCGCCTTCGGTTTGTGGCTTGAGGTGCGCTCGTGCTCGCTCAAAATTATCGACTACGGGTAGCAATTCCAAAATTGTATTCCGCTTCACTTGCAATTCCAGCTCTTCCTTTTCTTTGCTCGTGCGTTTGCGGTAATTCTCAAAATCCGCCGCAATCCTCATATACTGAGTATTGCGTTCTTCTAGTTGCCCCTTGAGAGACTCAATTTGTTGAGTTAATTCTCCCAAAACAGCGGTTTCTACTTCAGTCTTTTCCGTCGCAGCTACACCATCTTCTATTGTCATCGTCGTATCATCCGATACATTGCTTGGGGTTTTCACTTGCTCAGTAACCTCGCCGCCAGATTCGTTAGAGTTCATTTGGGCTGGGGAGTCAGTCTTCATTGCTTGCTTTACCTCTGTTGGTTCACCCAATTGCTGGCTTGTGTTGTTCACTTGTTTATTTTCGTCTATCATCGTCTACTCGTCCCAGATTGTTTTTATGGCAGTAAGTCGCCACAGCCTACAACTGAAGCTAATTTTTTTTGCCGACACTTTTCTAAAAATAATCATGCCACCGCCTTCCTATTGTGACAAATGATGAACACGTTAGCGTAGACACCCAGGGGACGGTATTCCAAACAAGTAGATTAGCACCATAGATTAAGTCCTTTGGAAGATTGTTAATTTCACATCATAATTAATAGCTTTGTCTTCTCACTACCAACCAAAATTAACATCTTTACATTGTTCATTACTTTCGCGCAAATTTCTGGAGTGGAAAACTAACATTTACCCAGGTAAATGAAAGTTCCCTAGTACTCACCATGATAGCGACGGCAACACAGCGTAAAACACCAGCACAGAGGGAATCATTCCGCGGCACTCCCCTATGAGTACAGAAGCTCCAACTATAGCCTCAGGTGTAGGTATTTACATTTTCCAGTGGTACTTGATTACTTGACAAATTGGGGCATAATTTCGGCTGCGGTGAAAATGCCATAAATACCCCGCTGGTGTAACTGTTTACCAGCTTTGAGATAACCAAAGGCAGGTCCACAAACATTAGCAGCCATGCTGGTTTCATCTCCTAAAGTAAAAGTATGAGTGGAAATCCTACCTTCAAAGGTGCGTCCTGTCACCTTAACGTTGGTACTAAGGGGTTTTTTTGCATTGCGAGTATCAACCACGCCACCAACTGTAACGCGATCGCGGGAACAAATACCGGCAAACTCCAGCATAATATCATCAGCGTGTTCCATATTCTCCAAGGTCAGCACGCCATTGGTTTTATCTAATAAAGCTTCTACTTCTGCATCAGTCATTGCCCTGGCAGTCTCTACACCATAACCAGGCATATGTCCAATATCTTCCCGAACCGTAGCGCGATAAGCTTCCCAATTGGCAATACCCACACCAAAAGTAATTTCTACTTTGTGAATTTCTGCATAACTTTGGGCGGCTAAGGCTGCGGCTGCTGTTAATAGTCCTGGTGTGGCACCACATCCACACATATAACTAATTCCAGATGCTTCTAATTGTGCCTTCATCGACAACAGTTGTTCCACTGCACTGGTGCGCTTAATGGCATCCACTAGCACACCCCGCCAACCAGACTTGATAAATTCTTGGGCGACTGAAGGAATAAAGTCATTGGGTAAGTTAGGTAATGCCAGGAAATACCCATCTACAGGCTGACTCGTAGCAATTAAATCTTGAATGCTGTGATTGCTTAATGTGCCAAATGGTTCCAAATAACCAACTGAACCTTGACATTGGTAGGTTTTAATGCAGTCTCCAATATTCAAACCTTCTGTAGAGTAAGCGTAGCCTTTTTGGTCGGCGGCTGCAACTAAGAGCATTTCCTGTTTCCCAGCCAATACCCTAGCGGCTGCTTGTCCCAGTCCACCGAAACCCAGGACTCCGACGCGGATAGGTTGGTTTGTTAGGTGTGTATTCATAGTAAATTTATCGACTTGTGTTAACAGCTATAAAGGTTAATTATGCTCCATTATCCTTCCTTCGTTAGCTGACTAATGGTTTTTTTACCAGAATATTTTTGTTGACAATTTCACACTCCCCGACCTCAAGGTACGGGGTTGACACTCCCCTTGCCTTTAGGCAAGGAAATTCTACATTCACCATGGAAACTTGCTCAACCAGACATGCCCCAAAGAAAGTAGAAGCTTCAACTCCCGTAGCGTTATATGCCTAACGGCAGGCCACGCCGACAATGCCCCCCATAATTACTGCTGGTTTTACATCTCTTTGTAACTCACATGGAATATTTAAATAGGAATAAATGTAAATCCATTAACCTTACCTCAGCTAGATTAATGGTGTAGATAAATATTTATTATTAAACTAATAAATTAAATTTAAACCGAAACAATTAACTGTATGGAGAAAATAAATCAAGAAAAACAATATTTTCTGAAATATCTCTCTACCGCACCTGTACTTGCAGTTGCTTCAGTTATACTTGCTTTTACTACTTGGACTATTTTTAATTACATTTTCCCTGACCTTCTGTTTCACCCCTTGCCATAAAAACCATTGGTTATACTGCCATTACCGAAGAATCAATAATTTCGGCATTAAATTACCGGGGGAATTCTAAAATAATTTCTTTTATACCCACATAAATCTCTAAAGCCAGGAGCTTCGGTCTCGTTTTTTTGGCCAAAAAACCACTGGTTTCATACCCTGTTGTACTGCACAGGTAACATACTTTCACTGAGTGCAATTACTATCATGGAACCTAATCTATGCTAAGACTAGCATAGTTTTAATGAAAATGATAAATTTTTGCAACAAATCCTGTATTTTTGTGAAGCCAATAACTGTCCATAGCAGTGCTAGTGCTGATTTTTAGGGCTTTTTTGGCTGAATCTAGCAGAGCAACTGTCAGCTTGACTAATTTTTCAGGTTAAGAGAAACTAACTAATAACTGATGTATGTGCTTATAATAATAATAATTTTTGTAAAAATTCTGAGATATATATTTTGAAAAACGGAACATTAGTTAACAAATGCCAGGTTTGTATCTAAGTAAAAAGTTCCAAAGGCTACATTTTTAGCCTGCTGCTCAGGCAGTACAGTTCAAAGATACTATCATAGTTGGCCAAAAGCATGGAGACATTAGAGTTCATCATCTATCCAGACGGTCGAGTACAAGAAAAAGTCACTGGCATTATGGGCAATTCTTGCGCTGAAGTTACAGCAGCAATAGAGGCACAGCTGGGGCTAGTACTTAGCCATGAGCCAACCTCAGAATTTTTTGCTCCTCAGGTTCAGGAATCTCCTGTGGTAAACACGCAAGCCACATACAGTGATTGGTAAAATTTCTCAAAAATTTAGTGTCATTTATTTAACAACTGCCATGTCACACTTTAGCCAAATCAAGACTCAAATCCGTAACCTTGACTCTTTAAAAGATGCTCTCACCGAATTGGGCATAAACTGGAAACCTGGCCCACGCGAAGTACGCGGCTATCGTGGTCAAACCCATCCTGCAGAAGTAACCATTGAGCAGGAAAATGGCTATGACATCGGCTTTAGATGGAATGGCAAAGAATACGAATTAGTAGCAGACTTACAATATTGGCAACAAAGCTTGTCTGTGGATGGATTCTTACGTCAAATAACTCAACGCTACGCTTATCAATCAGTTATCAAAGAAACCACCCGTGCAGGCTTTCAAGTTGCCGAAGAACAAAAAAATCAAGATGGTTCAATTCGCCTAGTAGTTCAACGCTGGAGTGCCTAATGGCTGATTTTGTAACGTCGCCGTCAGAACAAGAAAACAACCGTTCCGGTCTGGAGCCAGAGTTAGGCGGTTTCTTACGCGACGAGCCAGAACGCTCTGGTCTAGAACCAGAACTGGGCGGTACTGAGCGTCAAAAGGGCATTTACGTTGACGAAATTACTTGCATTGGGTGCTTACACTGCGCTCACGTGGCGCGCAACACCTTCTACATTGAACCAGACTATGGGCGATCGCGAGTGATTCGCCAAGACGGTGATAGTGAGGAGATGATCCAAGAAGCAATTGATACTTGTCCGGTTGATTGCATCCATTGGGTTGATTATACTGAACTAAAAAAGTTAGAAGAAGAGCGCAAATATCAAGTAATACCTATTGCAGGCTATCCAGTAGAACAATCTGTATCTACTAGCGAACGGCGACGTAAAAAGCAAAACTTAAAAAACAAAAAATCCCATTAATTCCATTAGTAATTAATAATCAAAAAGCCTTTGTAGGCTCTCTTGTATCAGGTAGAAATGAACATCCCTACCTGATACATATTTATGAGCATTTACCAATTATTCTTAATTTTCAGGAAAAGTTTGCACCTTACCATCAGGACTGAGAACAACTCGAATTTTGAGAATTTCTCGATTTTTATTGGCAGAAACAAAAGGTTGACCGATTTCTGGTATCCCGCTACTTTCGATAAATTTTGTCGCAGCCTGATTGAGAGGATAAATCCTTTCAATACTACCATCAATATCCACTATCAAACTATATTCTAAGGTTTCTGTAAATCCAGTAGGTGGCTGCCACCGCTTTGTGAATATTTCTCTGGCTTCTGCTACTTGAGGTGTGTCAAACAAAGTCCTTTGAGTTCCAGATTCCTCGATTTTAGTCCTTACTGGTTGACTCATTGACCTAGTAAGTAACGAACTCTGATTATCTACCTCAACATCAACATTTACAGAAGAATTAATTGCTGTTTCAATTTGCTGTTGATTAACTAATGAGTCCGATGAAGAAGGAGTCTGGCTAATTTTTTTGTTCGCATTACCAGACACAGACAAGGGAAGTGATGAAATACCAGGTAATGCATCTCCCTTAGCAGACAAGCTAGGTGTTAAAGACCGCTTTTGAGTTAGCGCACTTTCATTTTGGGGATTTGATAAAGCAGTAATAGTTTGTTGAGGAGTTGTAGAGGTTATAGTTCCTAAATTGCTATTTATATCACGAGCTTTCGACTTAAATATAGATAGGGGAGCTTGTGCAGATGATACAGATGAAGAGGAATTCCTAAACAGATCAGAATTAGATGCTTGAGAAATCTGTTCAGACAAAGTGACAGAAGGAAATTGAGAATTTGAGCCTACAGGTGGTAGCTGTTTTAAATCATGGGAAGGGGTAAATTCTGTTGGCAATCTGGGAACTTGGAAAGAGGATAAGGGTTCTAGGGCTGTTTTCCCCTCTTGTGGCTTAGATATTTTTGCCGTTTGTGGTTGATTTTGTCTCTTACTGTTAGCAAATTGCCAAGTCACCGGTAACAAACCCACACCCAACACCATCACTGCGGCAATAGGAGCCCAAGCAGGTAATCGCAGATTCAAATTTTTTTGAGTTTCATTTGGTAAAGCCATGATATCAGTAGAGTAACCATCTAAAGCAGTTGCTAAGTCGAATAGTTGCAGCAGACTCAGTTTAATAATTGAACCAGTTGTCTGGTTAGCCAGGGAACCCAGAAACAAATTATGAGTTAAATAATTTGCTGGTTCTAAGTAGATTTTCCCCTGTGATGTTTGGGATGTAAAAGATTTGAAGGTTTTAATATTTCCTAGTGGAGATGGGTTAGACCCGGACAATTCCAATTCATGGGACACTTTATTAGAATCTTGGGGTTCGGTCAGACTGAGCCAAAAGTTATCCGGGGGTTGCTGTAGAAACTCTTGTACATAGCTGGTGACAACATCACACAAATTTTCTAGTTGATCCCGATCACCCCGAACCAAAATTTTACCTTCTTCCGGTAGTTGGGGAGCATCAAAATACAATTCAAAAGATAGCTGCTTGATCACTGTTTTTCCCATCAAATGAGATAAGGGTGAACTTTGCGCTAATATTTCCAGAGTACAAGTCGGGGGTGTATAGCGTCTAATGACTGAATTTAATCGTGGCATGGCAGAAACGGCGAGGGAGAAGATTATTTAAAATTTTGCATAACTGTCTATAAGTGCTAGCCAGAAACGGCGGTGTCCACCAGGCGCACTATAAAACAATAAATCTACAAGCAGTTTTAGTGCCAAGTGGGTGAGTAGATCTGTGGTTATTTGTTCGTCTTCTTCCATCCGTTCTTGGTAGGTGTTACAGAAAGCATCGATGTAATCTCCAAGTAAAGCAGCCTGATGAGGTTTCCGCTTGTTTTCCGCCATTTGTTCTAGTAGACCAACAGCACGGCGAATCAATTCTTGGTGCTGTTTGGCGAGGTAGCAAATAATGAGAACGAGCGAGCGAGCTTCCTCTACATCTAGCTTTTTCCGCCCACCTTGACCTTTGCGTAAGGGATTAGACTGACGCAATCGCCACAAAGCTACCCGGTCTGGCACTCTTGATTCTAAATTGAGATTAATGGCCGCAGACAGCATGGCCTCGGAACCAATACCAGTTAAAGTTTCTAGCGCCAACAGCACCAAGTCTAATTGAGTTTTGATATTGTCCCATTGAACTTTACTTGAGGCTGGGAGCTTAATTAAATCCCCCCACTGGGGATTTGGTGTGGCTGAATCAGCGGCCGAGTGCATAACTTTTAGCATAGGTGATCAGGCTTTAGGGGCTGTTGCTGTTACCCATTTTGAAACAAGACTCTTAAATATCAAGGTTGGTTTCCCATTGCTATTAGCCAGAAGCTGCCGCAAGCTTTGCTCATGTTGGTAAACAGCAGTAGTCTTTGTCTTACTCTACTAGAAGAAAATTTATTTTCCACCTTGTCAATTGACATGAGCAATGGTGACACCACTACCACCATCTGCTTGCTCTGCTGGTTCATGGTGGCTAACTCTGGGGTGCTGCTCCAAAAATGCATGAACTCCTTGGCGCAACTTCCCAGTTCCGTGTCCGTGAATAATCCATATTGGGCCTGTAGCCTCAGAAATTACTTTATCTAAAAGAATTTCCGAATCAGCTACCCGTTTACCACGTAAATCCACCGTATTCCAAGAAGTACGAATAGCTGGGGTGTTTTGTTCTGGTTGAGTAACAGGTGCTAGCGCTGGCTTTTGTTTCACCACCGGTTCAGGTTTTTGACCATCCAAAGATTCAATATCTTCCAGCTTCACTGTCATCTTCATCATGCCAAAACGCACACTGAATTCACCATCGGCATTGGGAGAGGTTAAAACTTCTGCTGTTTGCCCAAACTGGGAAATCCTCACACGATCACCAACTTTAGGCGTAAACCCAACCTTTGGTTTCGGCGCTACTACTGGCTGATATTTTTGAGAAATTTTATTTAACTCATCCGTTGCTTGCTGGGCATCTTGGGCTTTGGGTTTACCCTGTTGCAAACGGCGAATTACTTGGGCAATTTCAGCTTTAGCCTGGGTGATCGCTTGCTGTACAGCTAGTTCTTGCTCTGCCCGTAAAGCTTTTTCCCGTTCTTGCAAAGCTTGAGATTTTGCCGAGACTTCTTGATATAACCGTTCGGCTTGTTGCAGCAAACGTTGAGCTTCCGCAGCTTTTGTTTCTTGACGGCGGCGTTGCGCTTCCAACCCAGCAATTACCTGATTAACTTCATCTGTTGCGCCCCCCACCTCAGCTTTTGCCTCTTCTACCACCTCTGGTTTTAAGCCTAAACGCCGGGCAATTGTCAAAGCGTTAGAACGCCCAGGAATACCCCACAATAAACGATAGGTAGGTGAAAGTGTTCTTTCGTCAAATTCCACAGAAGCATTTTCAAACCGCTCATCCTCATATTTCAGCGCTTTTAATTCACCAAAGTGAGTGGTGGCAATGGTCAACTGAGCATGATGAGCGAGATATTTCAATAATGCGATGGCCAATGCACTACCTTCCACTGGATCCGTTCCCGCCCCGACTTCATCAAGTAATACCAGGGATGAAGGATTGTCAACTTCATTTTCTTCACTGCCCAAAGCATCCAAAATCCGACTAATACGGCGGATGTGTCCAGAAAATGTAGATAAACTTTGCTGTAACGATTGTTCATCCCCAATATCAGCTAGCACCTGGTCAAACCAAGGTATTTCCACTGGTTCACGGGCAGGGACAAATAATCCCACTTTAGCCATCAATGCTGCCAAGGCCAAGGTTTTTAAAGTAACTGTTTTACCCCCAGTGTTAGGCCCCGTAATCGTTACTACCCGAATATGGGGACTGATGATCAAGTCCACAGGAACCACGGGTTGACCATGTTCGTGCTGTTGTTGCCACACCAGCAAAGGATGGCGCAATTGCCTCAGTGTAACAATTTCCTTCTCTTCACGGTTGATAAATCTGGGCTGATTGGCTCCTAACCAAAAACTATACCTAGCTCTAGCTGTTGCTAAATCCAACGTTGTCACAATTGCCAATAATCGTTCTAAATCTGGCTTGACTGCTGCTACTTGCCCTGTTAACTTGCGCCGAATTGCTTCTTCTTCTGTTTGTTCTCTTCTTACTGTCTGCCGCAGTTGGTTACCCAATGGCACTATAGAATTAGGTTCTACGTAAAGTGTCGCTCCACTAGTAGAACTATCATGCACAATACCAGGGATAGCATCTTTTTGTGGTGCTTTCACAGGGATGACATAGCGATCGCCCCGTTGGGTAATTAGCTGTTCTTGGACTGCACCAGATTTTACAACTAAAATCTGGTGCAGCTTTTCTGTAATTTCACTACGTATTTTACGTAATCCTGTGCGAATTTCTCCGAGTTTTTGGCTGGCACGGTCGGTTACTTCACCTCGTTCATCAATACATCGGTGTATTTCTTGCTCTAATTCAGGATAAGTCCGCAATTCCGCGACCAACTCAGTTAATGTGGTTAAATCTTCTTGGTTATCAATAACACGACGTAAATTTCTAGCACCTGCCAAAGTCGTAGCGATGGCTAGCAGTTGGTCCCCCGCTAAAATACTGCCAACTTCTGCCCGTTCTAAAGAATCACCAATATCCTGAACTCCCTCAAACGACAATCCGGTTGTCAATCGAGTTTCCAGATGGTAAACTTCTGATGTCTGGGCTAATAACTGCTTACTGACTGTTTGAGATGCAGGTATTTTGAGGCGAAGTGACGCCATCGTCCCTAGTTTAGTTGCCGCGAAGGTAGAAAGATGCTGGCAAAGGCGATGCCATTCGAGTAGTTCTAAGGTTTCAGATTGGATCAAGGCTTCAATATCTAATCTGAAAGAATTGTAACAATTTCAGAGGGTCAAAGGTTAAAACCTCAAGGGGAAATTTTTCTTGCTTCCCATGCAGGCTATAACCCTCTCAAAGTACGAAACTACATCCTTAAAAATTTTTATGTAACCCACTCACAACATCCATGCCATGTTAACTCTTAACACATAATCTTTAAAGATTTTGGAAAATTTTCGCATTTCTTGATCATTCTCATCACCGGGCATTCTTCCTTGGCCAAAAAATTATATCAGCATACACAGAGTATGCAAGTATAAGTGTATATTCATTTATTCGAGGTATACTTAAATTTTAAACCTTAGCTAACAATTTTGCCCAGAGACTTATGCAGTAAAAATTATTGGTTGCTAGCAAAAAAAAACGCCCCAAATCCCCTCACAATTTGATACCCTAGCTTAAACAGAATTGAGAAAAGTTAAAGCGTGGACATTCAACTTGGGCGGGGAAAAAAAGCTCGTCGAGCTTATGGAATTGATGAAATTGCTCTGGTCCCCGGTAACAGAACACTCGATCCGAGTCTAGCAGATACTAGGTGGACTATCGGCAATATTGAGCGACAAATCCCAATAATTGCCAGTGCGATGGATGGCGTAGTCGATGTCAAAATGGCCGTAAAATTGTCACAGCTAGGAGCATTAGGAGTTATCAACTTAGAAGGTATTCAAACTCGCTACGATGACCCAGAGCCGATTTTACATCGGATTGCCTCTGTAGGGAAAAGTGAGTTTGTTTCCTTAATGCAAGAACTGTATGCCGAACCGATAAAACCAGAATTAATTGAAAAACGCATCCAGGAAATTAAACAGCAAGGTGGTATAGCAGCAGTAAGTGCCACCCCAGCAGCTGCAAGCAAATACGGTCAGGTAGTGGCAAAAGCTGGGGCAGATTTATTTTTCGTGCAAGCTACGGTAGTTTCTACGGCACACTTATCACCAGAGTCGATAGTTCCCCTGGATTTGGCCGAATTTTGCCGTTCTATGCCCATTCCTGTGGCGTTGGGGAATTGCGTGACTTATGAAGTCACTTTAAATTTGTTGAAAGCTGGGGGCGCCGCGGTATTAGTGGGAATTGGCCCCGGTGCAGCTTGTACCTCCCGTGGTGTCTTGGGTGTTGGTGTACCCCAAGCAAGTGCGATCGCCGATTGTGCTGCGGCCAGGGATGACTATTATCAGGAAACTGGTAATTATATTCCCATCATTGCCGATGGCGGTTTAATAACTGGTGGCGACATTTGTAAATGTATTGCCTGCGGTGCCGATGCGGTAATGATCGGTTCTCCCTTTGCCAGATCTGCCGAAGCTCCAGGTAGGGGTTATCATTGGGGAATGGCAACTCCCAGCCCAGTACTGCCCCGTGGTACACGCATTAGCGTTGGTACAACTGGCAGTCTAGAGCAAATACTCATGGGTCCTGCAAAACTAGATGATGGCACTCATAATCTTCTAGGAGCCCTAAAAACTAGCATGGGTACATTAGGAGCCAAAAATATCAAAGAAATGCAGCAAGTTGAAGTGGTAATTGCTCCTTCCCTATTAACTGAAGGAAAAGTATACCAAAAAGCCCAACAATTAGGTATGGGTAAGTAAAAAGATGCGGAATAGGCATTAGGGAATTGCTAATAAAAAATAAATTTTTTACCACGCCCTATGCCCCATACTTAAACTCCACTGCTTCAGAAAAATTTTTTCCACACTGTTAAACAATCCCTGGAAAAATCAGATATCTAGCCTACAATAGAGATAGCGGAGACGCATGTTTCCGTTCACTCCTCACACCACACTCCGCCCGGACTACTGTTCGGGCGGTTCCTTATGTTTGTGCATAATCTCTTTAGCTTTGTTGCAAATGTACATTCTTGACTTCTAGCCTGCTGTTTTTGCTATGGTAGAATTTTCACCAAACTCAGAAATATAATTGGCAAAGGTTTTTAGGCATGTCAGCAGCCACAGAAGTTACGGATTCTAATTTTCAGCAAGAAGTAATCAAAAGCAATATACCAGTTTTAGTTGACTTCTGGGCACCTTGGTGCGGTCCTTGCCGCATGGTAGCTCCTGTTGTGGAAGAAATAGCTGGTCAGTATGAAGGTCAAATAAAAGTTGTCAAGGTAAATACTGACGATAATCCTCAAGTCGCCAGTCAGTACGGTATCCGCAGTATCCCTACATTAATGATTTTTAAAGATGGGCAGAAAGTTGATATGGTCGTCGGTGCCGTGCCTAAAAGTACACTAGCTAATACCTTGAACAAACATCTAGGTATATCTTCGTGAAGAAGTTTGCGAGGCGCGAAAACTCGCGTCTCAACAAAACTTTTATGGTGCCAAACACCCTCAAATTAACAATGCTACAGTAAAACGTTGTTCTGGAAAATATGTTATTGCTTCCCAAGCAAAATGGAGTTTTTGTAACGATTTATTGCGCTACATAACTCCTATTTAATTTTTGGTGGTGTAGCCTAGGTTATGGACTACCTCCTTTTGAATGTTCCACTTTACCTGTGAATTTTTTTCTTTCCACAGCAGTAAATTTACAGAATTAAATCCATTGCCATTAATTTCTTGACAACTGCCGCGGTTAATTTTAAATCAGAATATTGTTAATAGTCTGGACTATGTTCATAGTCAGAAACCATGCACCATCACATAACGATTACTCAAAGCAGTTGTCAACTGCATTCCAAAATCAGGTAAAATGTAATGCCATTGTAGCGACAGTTCTCATGACCTCATCTGCGTCGTTTGACACATCAGAGACTCTTCAGGCGGATATCGCTGAACTATTTGATCGCTTACCGACGTTAAAAAATCGCATCCTAATTCAGCAAGCCCTGGCTACTATAGTACGTTTAGCTGATAGCGAGATTGAACGTCTTGACTGGAAAATCTTGTCCGCTGCTTTAGCAGATATGGAAAGAGGTTTCCAGCTATTTTATGACTACCGACACGTCCGCAAAGTAACTATTTTTGGTTCTGCTCGTCTATCGCCAGAAACACCAGAGTATCAGATAGCCCTTCAGTTTGCTCGTGCTGTTTGTCAGTTAGGATTCATGGTAATGACCGGTGGTGGCGGCGGCATTATGCAAGCTGGTCACGAAGGCGCTGGACGAGATAATTCCTTTGGTTTAAATATTCAGTTACCGTTTGAGCAGCAAGCTAACCCATTTATTGAGGGTGATCCTAAGCTGATTCATTTCAAGTATTTCTTCACCCGGAAACTATTTCTCCTTAAAGAAAGTGATGCTGTAGCCTTATTTCCTGGAGGTTTTGGGACTCAAGATGAAGCTTTTGAGTGTATGACCTTAAGCCAAACTGGTAAATTTGGACCTGTTCCTGTAGTTTTAATTGATCATCCAGGTGGAGATTACTGGCTCTCTTGGAGCAAATATGTTGATCAGCAACTAGTCCAAAAAGGTCTTGTCAGCCCTGAAGACCCCAGCCTTTACACAGTGACAGATAATCTAGAAGTAGCTTGTAATGCCATTACTAATTTTTATCGCGTTTATCACTCTAGCCGCTACGTAGGAGAGCAGTTGGTCATTCGTCTTTCAACAGATTTATCAGATGCTGTGGTAGAAAAGTTAAATGCTAACTTTAGCGACATTCTGGTGAAAGGAAAAATTCAAAAAAGTCAGGCTTTGCCCCAAGAAAACCAAGATGAGACCGCAGAACTACCCCGCCTCGTTTTCTACTTTAACCAACGTGACTTGGGTCGTTTATATCAGATGATTGCCGCAATTAACCAGATGGGTACTCCTCCACCGTCAGAAAAGGAACATCCAGAAAGAAAGTAGCTACCAGGGGTGGTTTCCCCACCCTCCTTAACCACAGTTGCAGAATTTTTAGATGGTGATGTGCTACGTAAATTCAGCGAAAAACCTGAAGGATGGCAATCATCAGGAAAACCAGTAAAACCATGATTTTACCGGAGAGCAAAAAATATTTTGTTCAATGCTAATGGCAAAGGTGCCGCTAATATTTTAGTTAAAGTAGTGATAAAACTAGATTTAGACCTTAGTGGAATCAATAGGGTGTCCTTGATAGCACCATTGAAAGTTCCTTTGTGGACTTTTTAAGAATCCCCTGGCTTCTAAGCATGGGAAGTATCAACAATTCTGAAATTCTGATCATCTTCAAAAAACCTGTACATTAACACAGGAAAGATATAAGGAAATCAAATATGCTGGAATTATTGGGTTCAGGTTTAATTTCTCTTTGGTTGGAAATGGCTGGTGTACAAATCAAGCCGGCGCAAGCCTTAGAGGCATTAACTTGGCAAAATAGCCCTGGCTTGGTTCTAGCACCTGATCCAAATCCAACGGGAACCACCACAGTAAAAAAATATTTGCAAGCACTGACTTCCTCGCAATTGGTGACGGAAAACTTAACCAATAGTCAAGGAATTTGGATGCAGTCAGGGCCGATTTTGATGGCTAATCATCAAGGTACAACACCTCTACCCGCCGCCTCTCTCACCAAGATTGCCACTTCACTTGTTGCTTTGAAAACCTGGGGGCCAAACCACCAGTTTGAAACTTTGGTCAGTGCCACAGGACCAATAGTTAACGGAGTGTTACAGGGAGATTTGGTGATTATCGGTGGTGGTGATCCCTTGTTTGTTTGGGAAGAAGCCATCACTCTGGGTAACACTCTAAATAAAATCGGCATCAAACAAGTTAAGGGAAATTTGCTCATCACCAGCAATTTCGCCATGAATTTTGAACAAAATCCCATACTAGCTGGTCAGATGCTCAAGCAAGCACTGAATCGTTCAAGTTGGACTCGTCCGGCAAATTATACACATTCAATCATGGCCAAGGGGACAGCCAAACCCCAAATTGTTATTGCCGGTAGCGTCAAGTTAGCACCCCAACTAAACCCCCAAGCAACCCTGCTGGTACGTCACCGTTCTTTAACCTTGCAGCAACTAATCAAGGAAATGAATGTTTTCAGTAACAACGTTATGGCAGAGATGTTGGCGGAGTCAGCGGGAGGAGCAGGTGTCGTGCAATCCAAAGCTACCACATTGGCTGGAGTACCGGAGGCAGAAATTAAGTTAATTAATGGTTCAGGATTAGGGGTAGACAATCGTATTTCTCCAAGAGCAGCTTGTGCTATGTTAATGGCGATTCAACGGGAAGCAGTCGCCCATAAAATTAATGTGGCTGATTTGTTTCCTACCTTTGGATTTGACCGTCGCGGAACATTGCAAGGGAGAAAAATGCCTGATGCCACTGTCATGAAAACTGGTACCCTACGCGAAGTGAGCGCTTTAGCTGGAGTGATACCCACAGGCCACCGCGGTTTGGTTTGGTTTGCTATTATTAACCGTGGCCCACAAATTTCTGGTTTCCGCGCTAGTCAGGATCAGTTATTACAAGCTCTTGTTAAACAGTTAGATGTAGCTCCCAATATTCCTCCTACCATTACTCCCAAATCTCCTAAATATTTTTCACCTGAATTGGGTTCTGCTACTCGTAACGAAATTTTGTTAGGTGTGAATAATAATAATTCTTAATCCCTAACTCAGCAGATCTGTACAAATAAACCTAGTTGCAAAAGCACAAAAAGCAAACAATCCTCAAACCCTTACTCATCAGCAATGACTAATGACTAATTAGGGTATTGAGGAACAATTTCTGTTACTACCCTGCTTCCAGATTTCCCCCTTGTTACTAAAATGTCCTTTGTTTGCAAATTACCAACGGCTGTTTCACCTGTAAAATTTATTGGTGGCTCAATTTGACGATAAACAACATTTCCCTGAGCTTCTAATAATTTTTTCTCTAAATACCAATTTAGTTGATTAGAACTGAGGGTTTGACTACCCTGCCCTATAACTTTAACATTACCCTTTAAATTAACAACTTTTTCCGGTATTTTCATTTGTCCTTGATTGGCTGTTACTGTCACATTTTCAGCACGTTGGACAACAGTTACAGGGGAATTTGTCATCACTGTTTCTGCTTTTGTGTCCCAGGTCATGGAGTTACTAGCTATTTGCGTTGGTGGATCCAGTAAATCTAGCCGGGCATTTTTTTTGATAGTAGCAACTTTAGTTTTTAAGTTGACTTTGCCAGCACCTCCCTGACCACGGTCAGTAATTTGATTGTTATTGTAACGCTCAATTTCTATAGGGACATCGCTAATTAATGCTTCTTCTTTTATCCGCCAAATTAAATTTTCTGTTCGCATTTGCACTGGAGGGTCAACGGATTTGGCTACTACTCTACCAGAAAATTCTATACGCTGTTCCCGGGTTTTAACTCGTGCTTCTTGGGCCGTTGCCTTCAGTTGTTTATGAGTCCCATTGAGTTGATTACGAACAATTAATAAATCTTCTTTAGGTAACCATTCTAATTCATTACCTTGCAATACAATACCATTGATAGGGTCTGTTGCCAGTATCTTTCCCTTCAGAAATAGCTTTTCACCATCCTGTTCTATATCTGCTTTGTCTGCTCGTATTTTATAAACTGGTTTACCATCCTGGTATAGTTCACCAACAGGACTTTCTGCCTGCCCAATTTGTTTTTCTTTAGTGTATATTGCTTTTTTAGATCTGACTTTCCACAGTGGTTTTCCTACTTCATCTGCCTGTTCTAAAGTGACATCAAAAAATGTCAAATTGCTTTCTTCCAAGGATGAATCAGCATCATTTGACCCAGAACCTGGGGGGGGTTTGCCCCCACAAGCCACTAACCCAATTACCAATAAAAAAGTTAAAGGCAGGTAAAATAATTTTACTTTTAGTTGTAAATAATTGAGTGATGAAAATAATTTGGGTAAATTTACTTTAATTTGACCTTTTTCCACACAATTGACACTATTTTTCTGCCTAACTTTTTGATATTTCATTAATCTTGGATTTCTAACTGTTGGTTAGTTTCTCTGATATCTTCCAGAAAACCCATGGTGGATAAAGGTCGATACGGATAGCTTTGACGCGGATTTTTTTGGATATCTTCTTTGATGGCTTCTAAATCAATGTAGCGATCGCTGACATTAATTAAACTATCACTGGTCATGGAGCGCAAACTAACAACTTCGACGCGCACACCACGATAACTTACAGAATTTACCGCATATGCCAAATCTCCATCGCCACTGACTAATACTGCAGTGTCATAAGAATCTACTAAAGCCATCATATCCACGGCAATTTCTACATCCAGATTGGCTTTTTTTGAACCGTCTGGTAACTGCACTAAATCCTTAGCAATGACTCGGTAGCCATTACGACGCATCCACAACAGAAACCCTTGTTGCTTTTCGTTAGTGCGGTCTACACCAGTATAAAAGAAAGCTCGCAATAGTCTAGAACCGCCAGTTAATCGGCATAGTAGTTTAGTGTAGTCAATTTCGATTCCTAGTTGTAACGCAGCATAAAATAAGTTAGAACCATCAATAAATATAGCTACACGACCTCTATTTTCTAAGACTTGTTCCGGCGTAAATATTGAATCACTTTCTAGATTATTCAACATTGTTGTCATACCTCATTATTATTGTTGTTATATTTGATACTCATTTACCAAGCTGATATCTTAGAACGGCTTATGATAAGGCCTCGGAGCTAATAAGTAAGTTAAGCCCCGATTAGTTTTTTGAGAAAATTAAGAAGTTGAACAGATGAAAAAATGATAGTAAATTAAAGCGCTAATCCTTTTTTGGAGCTTCTATTCGCTTAAACACGGGTTGGGGTTTACCCAACAATTGTTTACTGGTTAGTATTCCCCATTTTGAATGGGTAGCAAAAGAGCCCAGCATTGAAGTTTTTATTTGATCATTAAAGTCAATTCCAAAACCGAGCTGCTCATAAATAGCACTACTAATATTTGGAATCACTGGGGAAAGAAGATAAGCTGCTAGTCTAACAGATTCTAGAACTGCGTACAGTACTGTTTCCACTTCCTGCTGCTTGCCTTGTTTATATAGTGACCAAGGGGCTTGTTCATCAATAAACTTGTTGCTGGTTCTAACCAGGACAAGGGCAACTTCACAGGCTTGGTTAAAAGCTAACGCTTCATAGGCTTGTCGTACCTTTTCCCCTAGATGTAAACCAATCGCTCTCAAAGGGTTGTCGTCGTTAATGGTTTCATTGGTAATTGGTATTCCATCACTACCACAGTATTTTTTCACCATATTCAAGGTGCGATTTAGCAAATTACCTAAGTCATTAGCCAAATCTGCATTCAAAACATTAATGAATCTAACTTCATTAAAATCGCCATCTTTACCAAATTCGATTTCCTTAAGGAAGTAATAACGAACTGCATCACTACCATAGGTTTGAACTAACCTTACAGGATCTAGAGTATTACCCAGAGACTTGCCCATTTTTTGACCATCTTTAGTCAAAAAACCATGCCCAAACACCTGCTCTGGCAAAGGTAAACCAGCTGACATTAACATGGCCGGCCAATAAACTGCATGGAATCGGAGAATATCTTTACCAATTAAGTGCAGGTTGATTGGCCACCAATTTTTTAAAGCATTGGCTAAAGTTGCTTCTGCATCTGGCTCTAATAATGCTGTGACATAAGCTAGCAAGGCGTCAAACCACACATAAAGGGTATGTTTGGGATCAACTGGTACAGGAAAACCCCACTTTACATTTACCCGGGAAATGGAAAAATCTTGTAACCCTTGACTGACAAAGCTTAAAACTTCATTACGACGACTTTCTGGTTGAATAAAATCTGGTCGAGATTGGTAAAATTCCTCTAGTTGTGCTTGATAATTAGATAAGCGGAAAAAGTAGTTTTGCTCATCTCGCCACTCGACTTCCTTGTTAGTATGAATAGGGCAGCGCCTTTCCTCTAATAGTTCCCGTTCTTCTTTATATTCTTCACAAGATACACAGTACCAACCTTTCTGTTGTCCTTGGTAGATATCGCCTTTTTCCCAAACTCTTTGGAAGAACTCTTTGACGATGGCTTCATGACGAGAAGCAGTAGTCCGACTAAAGCGATCAAATTGAATATTTAGTAAATGCCATAAGTTGATAAAACTAGGCACAATTTCATCACAAAACTCTTGTGGATCTTTCCCTAAACTCTCTGCTGAACGCTCAATTTTCTGCCCATGTTCATCTGTACCTGTAATCAGCAATACCTCATGGCCTAACAGCCTGCGAAACCGCGCCTCTGCGTCTGCTGCCATTGTTGTGTAAGCACTGCCAACATGAGGAACATCATTGACATAGTATAGGGGTGTTGTCAATGCAAATGTCTTTTCTGTTTTATTGACTAAATCCATACACAATTAAAAAATAAATTATTAAAATCTTTTGTATCTGACTTTTATTGGTAAAACCACGCAATTATATAATCATACTCCTAGTTTGACAAACCGTAATTTAATATTAGCAAATTTCTCACGACAAAAATTGTTTATTAATATGTATATATCAGGTTAGTATTGACTCACAAGACATAATTCACCTAGTGATAACTCTTTATAATGATTGCTATCATCTGAATTGTGATTGTAACTACATAACCCCTATCTACAAATAACCTAGCTAGGTTTATAGATAAAAATTTTCTAGATTAAGATTGGCTAACTATTAATACAGAAATGTAAAAATTCAATGGGATTTTTTCAGAAAAAACATATTAATTTTCCTATGAGCGGCAATAGACCCCTGGATATTTCTCGCTATTTCCTAGCGGCGTTATCGACGCAAATGTTTCGCTATCACGAAAATCGCATTCCCAAAGATGCTAGTGTTCTGGTAGTCAGCAATCACCGTAGCTTTATGGATGCACTGGTTTTAATGTCGGCGCTATCCAGTCCAATTCGTTTTGCTTGCCATCACTATATGGGGCAAGTACCAATCATGCGGGAGATTGTCACAGGAGAATTGGGATGTTTTCCCTTAGAGAATGAGCCAAACCGTCAGCAAAGCTTTTTTCAGCAGTCACAGAAAATTTTACGGTCAAAACAGATGGTAGGTGTTTTTCCCGAAGGAACTCGGCCAATGGTGACATCTACCCTTCCCCATGAAGTCGGTAAGTTTCAGAGAGGATTTGCTCATTTGGCATTGCGGTCTACTGTACAGGATTTGGCAATTTTACCAATTGCCATCGCATCCCTACAAGAAGTCAATACATATGGCTTACCTCTACGACTGTTAACTTTCTTCGATCCTTCAGAACCTTTATTCGATCAACCAGGGCTGCATCCCTTGGTTATATATCGTCGAGTTGTTGTATTAATTGGTCACCCTTATTGGGTTACGCCACAACATCAGCAAAAATATCACGGCAAACAAGCTAAAAATGTTGTGAGTGAACTGACTGGGCATTGCCATAATCAAATTGCTACTCTACTACAAAAAGGTTGTTACTAGAAAGTCCGGTATTTTTGACATTTCTATAGAAAAACTCGCCTAAACTTCACAAATATTAGTTGTTTAAGCAGTGTTTTTTCATCTGATAAATTTAATCTTTTTTTATGAATTCAGTTGAGCAAAATTATTCAATTGCGATTCAGTGTGGTTTTTATTAACCAGGCTATTATTTTATCATAATTTTAGTATGGCTATTGTGCTTGAATCCTTCTGTAATCCCATCTACAAAATTCAGGGATTTTCACCCAGGCAATGCCAAGAAAACCAAAAAGTTAAATTGAAATTTTATCATGCCAAAAGTTGAGCTAAAACCTTGTTTTCTCACTCCTAACCGAGTCCAACTAGATTATCCGTTGTTTGTGTATTTACCAGGATTAGATGGAACTGGGCAACTGTTGCGATCGCAAACAGCAGGCTTAGAACTTGGCTTTGATGTTCGGTGTTTGGCCATTCCCAGACAAGACCTCACCACCTGGGATGTATTAAGCAGTAACGTCTTGGACTTAATCCACACCGAATTAGAAAAAAGCTCCCAAAGACCAGTTTATCTTTGTGGTGAGTCCTTTGGAGGTTGTTTGGCAATGAAAGTAGCAACCAAAGCACCACAGTTATTTAAACGAATTATCCTGGTCAACCCAGCATCTGCATTTCAACTTCGTCCCTGGTTGAGTTGGACATCTCAAGTGACTTACTTTGTTCCAGAATGCTTTTATGATGTTGGCGCACTAGGTTTATTACCATTTTTGGCATCCTTGGCACGTATTCCCCGGAACGTGCGCTACGAATTGTTGAAAACTATGCGTTCTGTACCCCCAGTCACAGTTAACTGGCGATTGTCTTTATTGAAAGAATTTAATGTCACTGAAAACCAGTTACGCCAAGTGAATCAATCAGTTTTGCTCATCGCAGCTGCAAGCGATCGCCTTTTACCCTCTGTAAAAGAAGCCAAACGTTTGGTTAGCATTTTACCCAACACTAGGATGGTTGTATTACCCAACAGCGGACACGCCTGTTTACTAGAAACAAATATTAATCTCTACAAAATTTTAGGAGAGCATAATTTTTTAGAACACCAGCTGAAACTATCTCAGGAGTTGGAAACTAAGGCAAGAACACAAAAGTCAAAAGCTAATGACCAATGACCCCTAAGTTTGTTCTTTGAGGAAGATGTCATATCCTTCTCTGTTTACTAAAACTTAAAGAAGAGCCTGTTAATAATTATGGTCTCAAAAAATGGCAGATAAATCGAAACTAGAAACAGAGGTAAAAAAGGCAGATAATTCACCAAGGGAAGAAAAGGAATCTATATTCGAGTCTTTAGTTAAAACTGTCCAGGCTATTGGTGAGGTAGGAGAGACAATGACTCATACCCCAGCCCAAGCAAGCAAAATAGTTTTAGATAAATCCATTGGCCCAGGAATAGTTGCGGCAAAACAAACATATAAATTAATTGAGCAAGCCACTGAAATCATTGGTAATGTAGTTCATCGCATCAGTGAAAATTGGTTGATTAGAAAACTAACTGGGGTATTAAATCTTGATTGGTTGATTGGCATTAGTGAAACCGTCGATTTGGAAAAAGCACAAGCACATGTAAATCAGATCAAGCAAAAGTATTCCCATGAATCACCCAGTCAAATCGCCCATAGGATCATGGTTGACAAAGCCACGAAAGCCGGAGGAATTGGTCTAGCAAGTAGCATTTTGCCAGGACTGGTAGCCCCGTTGTTGGCAATTGATTTAGCTGCAACAACAAAATTACAATCAGAAATGCTTTACCAAATTGCCGCAGCTTATGATTTAGACTTAAAAGACCCCGCCCGTAAGGGGGAAATTTTAGCAATTTTTGGTTTGGGTTTAGGTGGTGGTCGTCTTTTGAGATTGGCTGGATTAGGCTTGTTGAGAAATGTACCTTTTGCAGGTGCTGCCATCGCCACTAGCACAAATGCCACAATGATATATTCCCTGGGATATGCAGCTTGTGGTTTTTATGAAGCCACCCTAGATGGGTCAACTTCCCTGACCGCTCCAGAAACATTAGCAACTTTACAGGCAAAAAGTGATCAATATCTGGAAACAGCCTTAGCTCAAAAAGCAGTGATGGATCAAATTTTGGTGCAAATAATCCTCGATAGTTATCCAGGGAAGACTTGGGAAGAAATCTTATCGGAATTGCAAAGGGTGAATTTGAGTGATGACTCATTGGCAGCCATCGCTGAAAACATTAAATCACCCCAGCCCATAGATCAGCTATTACAACAACTGAATCCTGATTTTGCAATTCCTTTATTGGCTAGATGTAAAAAAATTGCCCAACTGAATCCTGATTTTGCAATTCCTTTATTAGCTAGATGTAAAAAAATTGCCCAAATAGCCGCTAGTTAATCCTGAGATGATCCAACAGACAAGGGAGAAATTCCTCGTTACTCCCTGAGAAAAACATATCAACAAGATATATTTCAAGATTTGCATCTCCCATCCAAACATCCCTACAGGCATGTTTCAGCCAATAAAAAGAAAATTTTACGTAATACTGGTACAAGCAGGAAAACTTACATCCAATCAGAAAATGAAAATTCAACCCAGTGACACGCCTTTGCTACAGTGGGCAGGCGATACTTTGGCCATAGGATTATTTGAAGATGCAGTGGAGTTAACCGATGAACTAGCAAAATTAGATGAACAGTTTGGCGGTGTTTTAAAAGAACTGATTGCCGAAGAAGAATTTACAGCCAAAGCCTACAGCACCATTTTCACCCGCGTAAGATCTGCTAGCCCGATCCGCAAAGTAATTTTAGTGGGCTTGGGGAAATTAGAAGCTCTAAAACTAGAAACCCTGCGACGTGCTGCTGCTGCTGTAGCCAGGGTGGCAAAAAAACAAAAAAGCATAAGTCTAGGCTTGAGTTTCCCATTATGGAATAACCAGTCAGATGCAACTGCTCAAGCCCTCACCGAAGGTGTACAACTAGCCCTACACCAAGACCTACGCTTTAAGTCTGAACCAGAAGAGAAAGAAACAAAACTCCAAACCTTAGATTTACTGGGATTAAGTGGACAAGAAGCAGCAATTACCCTCGCCAATCACATCGTTTCTGGGGTAATCTTAACCAGGGAATTGGTAGCAGCACCAGCCAATGAAGTCACACCCATTACCTTGGCAGAAACAGCCCAAGGGATGGCTACTGAACACGGCATAGATGTAAAAATCCTAGAACGGGAAGAGTGCGAAAAGTTGGGTATGGGTGCTTTTTTAGGAGTTGCCCAAGCTTCAGACTTACCGCCAAAATTCATTCACCTGACTTACAAACCCGAAGGTACAGCGAGACGCAAACTAGCAATTATTGGTAAAGGTTTAACTTTCGATTCCGGCGGACTCAATATTAAAGGTGCTGGTAGCGGCATAGAAACCATGAAAATGGACATGGGCGGTGCAGGTGCTATATTGGGTGCGGCAAAAGCCATTGCTCAAATTAAGCCAGATGTAGAAGTTCACTTCATTTCCGCCGCCACAGAAAACATGATTAGCGGTCATGCCATGCACCCAGGGGACATCCTCAAAGCATCTAACGGCAAAACAATCGAAGTGAATAACACCGACGCTGAAGGACGTTTGACCTTAGCTGATGCCTTGGTATATGCAGACAAATTAGGAGTAGATGCCGTTGTTGACTTAGCAACCCTCACGGGTGCTTGCATCATTGCCTTGGGTGATGATATTGCCGGCTTGTATACTCCAGATGATGCTCTAGCTTCTGAATTAGAACAAGCTGCTGAAACAGCCGGGGAAAAATTATGGCGGATGCCAATGGAAGAAAAATATTTTGAAGGTTTGAAATCTGGAATTGCCGATATGAAAAACACCGGGCCCCGGGCTGGTGGTTCAATTACTGCCGCTCTTTTCCTCAAACAGTTCATCAAAGATACTCCTTGGGCCCACTTAGATGTGGCTGGGCCAGTGTGGACAGATAAAGAAAACGGTTACAACAGCCCAGGAGCCACCGGTTACGGCGTGCGAACCCTAGTTAATTGGGTATTAGCTGCCTAAAAAGTAGGGAGGAGGGAAGAGGAAGTAATGACTTGAAGATTTAGGATGAGGCTGTAATCTACGATACTCATTGCCCTGTATAGGCTTTGCTCAAGCCAATCCAAAATTCCCCATTCATTGCCCCACTTCTGACTCCCCAAGCCATAGGAACAGTAGAAATCCCCAGATTTATCTGTAGGGACAATCCAAAGTGTTTGAAAATTCCTGGTATCTTGACCTGACTACAAAAATATATTGCAATAGTCGCGAAAATCATACTTGAGTCAAAAAGTTACGATTTTTGAGCAAAGCCATCTGGTAAAATTTGTAAGGTTTCTAATAGCTCTAAGCAATGGGATCGACAGGCGTACGGATAGCAATTGACGCAATGGGAGGGGATCATGCACCCGGTGAAATCGTAGCTGGCGCACTCCGCGCTAGTGAGGATTTGGGTGTGAAAGTATTATTAGTTGGTGATCCCCAAAAAATTGCAGCTGCCCTGCCCCCAAAAACTAATTTGGAGCGGGTAGAGATCGTTTCTGCTGAAGAAGCGATCACAATGGATGAGGAGCCCTTAAATGCAGTTAGACGCAAACGCAAGGCTTCTATTAATGTGGCAATGGATTTAGTCAAGCAGCAACAGGCAGATGCTGTGTTTTCTGCGGGACACTCTGGAGCAGCTATGGCAGCAGCTTTGCTCCGCCTAGGACGATTGCCAGGAATTGACCGGCCAGCCATTGGTACGGTTTTTCCCACAATCAAACCTGCTAAACCAGTACTAATACTAGATGTTGGTGCAAATGTAGATTGCCGTCCTAAGTTTTTAGAGCAGTTTGCCATCATGGGGTCAACTTATAGCCAGTATGTCTTGGGTATTACCAAACCTCAAGTAGGTTTGTTGAATATTGGTGAAGAAGACACTAAAGGTAATGAAGTAGCTCTACGTGCCCACCAACTACTACGGGAAAATTCCGAAATTAATTTTATTGGTAATGCTGAAGGACGTGATGTACTTTCTGGCAACTTTGATGTGATTGTCTGCGATGGGTTCGTGGGCAATGTGTTATTGAAATTTGCCGAAGCAGTGGGTGAAGTAATTTTGCAAATCTTACGAGAAGAATTACCCCAAGGATTGCACGGTCAAATTGGTACAGCAATTTTAAAACCGAATTTGACACGAGTCAAACAGCGCATGGATCACGCAGAACATGGTGGTGCTCTGCTTTTAGGGGTTGCTGGAGTCTGTTTTATTGGCCACGGTAGTTCTCAAGCTCCTTCAATTTTTAATGCAATTCGCATGGCCAAGGAAGCTGTAGACAATCAAGTGCTCCAAAGACTACAGTCTCAATATAAAATCCTACAGCAGGAAACAAGTTAGGAATTAGCCATAAAACTAGTGATCAATAAACTGGAAAAAGTCATTGGTCAATAAGAAATGACTAATGACTCATGGCTGACGACTGATAACTAATGACTAAAATGCTTATAGCTGTGGAGATTAGGAGTGGAAAACTTAGGCATAGCAATTACAGGAAGCGGATCGGCAGTACCAAAAACTTCCCTCACCAACCAAGCACTGACTGAATTGGTGGAAACTTCAGATGAGTGGATTGCCACGAGAACCGGAATTAGTCAACGGCGTTTGGCACTACCATCTGAGTCTTTGAGTGTCCTTGCTACTGCTGCAAGCAATCAAGCTATTACATCTGCTGGCATCAAAGCAACAGACCTGGATTTGATTTTGCTGGCAACATCCACCCCTGATGACTTATTTGGTACTGCATGTCAAATTCAAGCTGAATTAGGCGCAACCAAGGCAGTAGCCTTTGATTTGACAGCTGCCTGCTCTGGCTTTGTATTCGGGCTAGTGACAGCTGCCCAGTACATCAAAACAGGTGTTTATGAAAATGTACTTTTGATAGGGGCAGATATCCTCTCTCGTTGGGTAGATTGGCAAGATCGACAGACTTGTGTATTGTTCGGTGATGGTGCTGGGGCAGTAGTATTACAAGCTAATCCAAGTGATCGCCTATTAGGATTTTCTCTAAAAAGCGACGGTACGCAAAACCATCTCCTGAATTTAGGTTATAGCCCTTCTACCCAAGAATTGCTTCCAGAGGTAAATATCACTCAAGGCACTTATCAGCCCATCACCATGAACGGCAAAGAAGTCTACCGCTTTGCTGTCCAAAAAGTCCCAGAAATTATTGATAAGGCTTTATTTCAAGCCAATCTCACTGTTGAGCAAATAGATTGGCTAGTATTGCATCAAGCTAATCAACGGATTATTAACGCCGTTGCTCAACGCCTAAATATCCCAGAAAACAAAGTAATTAGCAATCTTGCCCACTACGGCAACACCTCTGCCGCCTCCATTCCCCTAGCCCTAGATGAATCCGTGCGGCAAGGCAAAATTAAACCTAACGAAATCGTTGTTGCATCAGGCTTTGGTGCCGGACTTACTTGGGGCGCAGCAATCTTTCAATGGGGAAGGTAGTCAAAGGTTAAAGGTCAAAAAAGCATACTCTCTTCGATGACAAATGACCAACGACAAATGACCAACGACAAATGACTAAAACTGCATGGGTGTTTCCCGGACAAGGTTCTCAAGCTCTGGGAATGGGAATTGATTTATTAGATATACCTACCGCCAAAGATAAATTTGCCCAATCTGAAGCGATTCTGGGCTGGTCTGTAACGGAATTATGTCAAGAAGACGAACAAAAGTTATCACGGACGCTCTATACACAGCCAAGTCTTTACGTTGTAGAAAGCATCTTGGCTGATCTTCTCCGGGAACGGGGACACACACCAGATGTAGTTGCCGGTCATAGTTTGGGTGAATATATCGCTCTTTATATTGCAGGTGTGTTTGAGTGGTCAGCTGGTTTACATCTAGTCAAACGTCGTGCCGAACTCATGGATAGTGCCGCAGGTGGTATGATGGCAGCTTTGATGAACTTTGACCGCGAACAGTTAGATATGGTTCTTGCTCAGACACAAGATGCTGTTTTGGCCAATGATAATAGTCCGGCTCAGGTGGTTATTTCTGGCACTCCAGAAGCTGTAAGGTCTGTGATGTCGAAAGTTAAAGCCAAACGTGCCATACCCTTAAGAACCTCCGGAGCTTTTCACTCACCCTTTATGGCAGCTGCGGCAGCAGAATTCCAAGACATTCTGGAGTTGGTGGAATTTGAACCTGCTGTTGTACCAATATTGTCTAACGTAGATCCGTGTCCATGTACTGATGCCAAAATTATTAAGCACCGCCTCAGCCAACAAATAACCGGCTCGGTACGTTGGCGAGAAATTACTCTACAATTACATGCTCATGGCATTGAGCAAGTGGTGGAAATTGGCCCCGGTAATGTGCTAACTAATTTAATCAAACGCACCACTCCAGATTTAATCCTAAGAAATATCCGTAATGCTGAGGAACTGCTACATAAGGGTTAGTAGCCAGTTAGTGTTTTGATCACAAACCCTTACCGGAAAACGAACTAAAGTCATGGCCATTGCTTATGCTAAATTTTAATTTGAGTTGAATTAACCTGTTAAGCGGCTAAATCAGCTCATCTCAATTTAATTAAGATAGGTAGTGCGGGTATACTTTGACTGCCCTCAGTAGGAGTCTTCCTCGCTATGATTATACAAATTAAATGGTAACAGCTTATCTTCCGTGACCAGAGAACGCGAACCTTTTATCAGTCTGGTACTGTACCACGCTTTTAAGTGGTCAGTTGTTAGCCCTATGCTTCATGCTTACTTTCAAGGGCGAATTTATGGGGTGGAAAATGTCCCCCAAACAGGGGAAGTAGTAGTGGTGAGTAATCATGCTAGCTACTTTGATCCGCCCATTGTCTCTAATTGTGTATGTCGTCCTGTGGCTTACATGGCCAAGGAAGAATTATTTGAAGTTCCCGTTTTAGCGCAAGCAATTAAATTGTATGGTGCTTACCCAGTGAGTCGAGGTAGCGCCGACCGCCAAACCATCCGTTCCGCCCTAGAGTATCTTAATAATGGCTGGGCTGTGGGTGTTTTCTTGCAAGGTACTCGCACTCCTGATGGTAGGATCACAGATCCTAAAAGAGGGGCTGCACTACTAGCAGCAAAAGCCAAAGCACCATTATTACCCGTGAGTTTATGGGGTTCTGAGAAGATATTACAAACAGGCTGGCCAATACCTCGTGCAGTTCCTTTAACTATTAGAATTGGTAAATTAATTCATGCACCCATTTCCACTGACAAAGAAGAATTACAAGCTGTGACCCATCAGTGTGCTACAGCAATTAATGAATTGCATGATTTAGGGCGGTGACGGAGATCACTAAGCAATATACCTTAGGGAGGTAGCGATTGCGCCAGGAACAGTACCGGAGGCAATCACAACTAATATTCGATATGCTCAAAACATAACTTAAAGATATAGACTTGCCCTTGTGGGTCTAAAACACTTCTCTAACGACTTTTACAACATCTTCCCATTACAAATTACCAAGTAGTATGAGCGGCTTGAAAACCAAAAATATTTGGGATCGATTAAATAATTTGGTCTTAGTCCGCTTTTTACTCTTTGTCGCTTCTGGCTGGGCTATAGTTCAGCTTTTAGCTTATTTTGAAGCAGTGATTGTTATTTTTACATTTGCTGCTATTTTAGCTTTTTTACTCAACTATCCTGTGGAATGGCTACGGCGCTTTTTGCCCAATGGTTTAGCAGTTATTGTAGTTTTTTTGATCAGCATTGTCATCATTGGCAGTTTAATAATTACCGTGGGTTTAGCGGTTATATCTCAAGGACAACAATTAGTTGACAGCATCTCTCTATTTTTAAACTCTTTTATACCTCTATTAGAAAGAATTGAACAATTTCTCCGCAGTCGTAATCTACAAATAGATCTAACTGTTATTGAACAACAATTACGATCACAAGCTGTATCAGCTTTGGTCACTAGCTTGGCCTTTTTACAACAATTTTTAACTGATTTTTTGACTTTTATATTAATTGCGGTTATTGCTTTTTTTATGTTACTTGATGGAAGAAAAATTTGGCATTTCACTATCAAAGTTATCCCCATACATCACCGCGTTAGATTTACCAATATTATCAGACATAACTTTTTAGGTTTTTTCCGAGGTCAACTACTGTTAACCTTATTTCTGACCAGCTCGACTTTTGTAGTTTTCTCAGTCTTAAGAGTACCTTTTGCACTAATATTGTCTTTAATAGTGGGAACACTAGACATAATTCCGGGTATAGGAGCAACATTAGGCGTTAGTGCAGCTACTTTGCTAATACTATCTCAAAATGTGTGGTTAGCATTAAAAGTATTAGCAGCTTGTATTGTGCTACAGCAGTTACAAGATAACTTACTTGCACCTCGAATTATGCAAGGTGCGCTCAATCTTAACCCTGTTGTAGTATTTTTTGCTTTGTTAATAGGCGCTAGAGTAGCAGGTTTATTGGGTGTTTTCATCTCAATTCCCATTACGGGAGTAATTGTGTCTTTGTTTGAAATTGACGAAATGAAATCAGAGGTTTAGTTAATTTTTATTCACTGATAATTAGCTCAAGTTCAAAAAAGGTCATCAGCAAATTCGCCATTTTCCAAGCATTCGGGAATATATAATCATGTAAAATCAGTCTTAGAAAGACTAACAAGGGGAATTATGTCCGATTTAAGAACAGAACTAACAGCAAATCTGGATGAGGCTGAGTGGGATTGGCTAATTCCTCATGTACAAAGGGATGCAGTGATTGTGGTATCACAGGATTTGAACTTAATTGATGTAGGGGTGGCCATCGCCACTGATCAAGTTTCATCGGTACAACAGTGGATTGATCAACAACTAATGGCTAAACCGTCAAATACACAATTGGGAAATTGGAATAGCGATCGCTACAAACGATTTCACACACTCATCATCCAACCCTATGTTCTAGTCCAGGAAATGGCGGTATAAATTATTAGAATAGAAGCTTGGTGAAGATGGGGGTGAAGTTTAAGTCCCACCTCCATCTCACTAACCATTCAGTTTTTGTGATTATGTTCAACACCGGTGTAACCGGTAGCCACCCAAAGTAAAGCTCTAGCTCCATCACGGATAGATTTATCCATGGGTTCATGTACCTTTTTTGAAGGTACTGATACTGGTTTTAATTTAATGCCCCGACTACCCAAAACTATCTCGCCAATTACGCGGGCGCGCCGCATATGAAACTCAGAAGTAATTAAATAAATACGCTTAATACCTCTGGCTTGCAACTTATCTACTACTGTAGTAAAATTAGTAACAGTATCTACCGCTTCATAATCCAAGTGTAATCTTTTGGGATCAACTCCAGCCCTAACAAACACATTCTCAGTGGACTCAGGTGGACTACCCCCAGAAATCCAAATTGGTAAATTTGGATGCTCGCGGACAAAATTCGCTGTAAACTTCTCTCTTTCTAACTTTGGCGTAGAACCACCCAGAACTAATACTGCTTGGGGTGGTAACTCCTCAATTTTCGATTCTTGGTATCCCAGCCACATCAGTATAGGTAGGGCGAAAACCATAAACCGAAATGAATGACCTGTAAATAATAGATTATTCTTCAAGGCTCTATACTTTCGTCTGTTCAATCCAGGTTTTTATATGAAAAAAGATAAACAACTATGTAGGTTAGCAGATTGTAGGAAAATTTACCCAAATATAAACTGACATGTTTATTTATTCTGCATTTATTCTGCACTGTGTCGGAAATTTATCAAACACTTCCGACTCCCTGTTTTATTTAGTTATTGTCTTAGGACGGGACTGGCCAGGCTCGAACCGGCGACCTAGCGCTTAGGAGGCGCTCGCTCTATCCATCTGAGCTACAGCCCCAACTGTAAAGCATATGCAGGCAATTACTATGATAGCAGTAGTCTTAGCTAGACTGCCAAGAATTATCCCAAGAACCGCCGCCTATTTCTAAACCACAAAGAGAACTTTGGGCTTTCAGGATTGTTGTAGACTTTTTGTCAGTGAATTTCCGTAACTTTAAGTCTAATTTTCCTTGCATAGTATCCCGACAACAGAATAGTAAACCATTGGCCGTAGGTGCCCGCAAGGGTGTACCAGGTAAATGGGTGGTTCCAGTTAATTCAACTTCGTAATCTAGGTTTTTTGCCCGCATTTGCCATCTACCCCACGGCTGAATATCCCATTCTACTTTTGCATTCCAGGGAACGAATTCATAAAACTTGCCTTGATGGTGCAAGCCAATCATAGCTACAGATTCCATCCACCACAACACCCCACGTTTACCACCCCCAGCAGTTAAAGCCAAATCGGCTTCGCCGTCAAAGCTATTACAATTTAACCAAAACCATTTTTGCGGAAAAGCACCCCCCCAATTTTTTTCTCCGTAAGCTGGGGCGTTAGTAAATTCATAGATTTTACCATTCCAATCAATCCAACCACTTGCCACACCATGTGCCATTAAAATTTGCCATCCAGGTTCAAAAATCTGCAAAAATGATAGCCAGCCGGCGGTGGATTGCTGAATACTATTTTGATTTCCCCAGTAGTATTTCGGCTCAATTTCGTACAGCCAACGGCAATAATTACCAGTAGCCGGATCGTGAATTTCTCCCTGATTTAAAGTAGCTGTAGCTTGATAACCTTCTTGAATATGACGTTCAAACTCCGTGGGTAGGAGGTATAGAGGTTGGCTTGTGAGGTCGGTTTTACCCCAATGACCTAATGCGAGAACATCTCGACTAGCCCAAAAATTTTTTACATCAGGAAAGGTGCGACATATATACTCATCATTCGGTCCCAAAACTTGGGCTGCACCACCGCTATCAGGTTTACCGCCAATGGGGTCTTCAATGGAGTACATAAAAGCAAAAGTTTGACCACGGTGTGGCAAAGTTACGCGATAATACCAACCTTCAAAGAAGCGGCGACCACCACCATCCCAATGGTACCCACTATGAGGAGTTTGGGTAAATTGAAGAATATTTACAGGAATGGTTAACATAGATTTATCATAGATGCCTGTTTCTTTCAGTATGAGTGATGAACTCAATATTAATTGAGCTTATAAAATTTTGGGATTGATATTCGGTGCGTCACAGACACCAGTGAAACAAGTTTACCGTGGAATGCTAGCTGCGGAAAATACGAAGAAGCCATCGCAGACTTTACCATCAACTAAAAATGAATACCTCACCCTTAAAGGTGGCGGGGAATCCCCTTGGTCTGGAGTAGTTAGTTGTGTAGCTTTTAGCCCTGATGGTCAAACTTTAGCTAGTGGAAGTGGGGATCACAGGGGGATAAAACTAAAATATTAAGAAAAATTACCGCTTTGTTACAAGAAATGAATACTGCTTAAGTTTACTAAACACCTTGCACTACATTGAATAATGTGATGCTAAATTAAGAGAAGGGTACAAACAAGTTAAAATTTAATTAACCTAAAGTTTGCAATTGGAGCCTGTACCTCCTGCTCTAGTTACCTCGCAATTATTACTCATGTGTTGCATCCACTAAAAGTTTGTTCATTTTTCGGTTTTGAACTGTTTATTTTTTTTGGAGGTTTTTGAATTTAGAGAGATAGATGCCTGTTTGTTTTTGTGATCAAGGATGCTCAATTTTGAGATTAACAGTTGCGAAGATTGTCCACCTTATTTGAGTTAGTTCACCCTGTTTTTTAAATCTTCTGAAAAAATTTCGTGTTTAATAAGCCGCCGTGGGTTACTGATACTTTTCCATCGTAACTTGCGGCGGTTTAAGAATAAGTAAAAAATAACTATTGGTTAATTAAAGTAATTACAGTGACTTCAGGTGGACAAAATAAACGTCCAGGACGATAAGTTCCTAAGCCGCGATTGACGTATAACTGATTGTGGGAAACTTGGTGAAAACCTTTGGCCCACTCCCAATGACGTACTACTTTTGAGCAGTCTCCTAGTAATAATGGTTCCCAACGTAGCAGTTTTGGAGGAAGTTGTTTCAGTAGCTTTTGATAATGAAAAACCACGGGGCCAAGTCCTGGTAGCACAATATGACCTCCGTGAGTATGTCCAGATAATTGCAAATCTACTCGCCACTGTTGCAATATCTTAGCAGTATCTGGGTTATGAGATAAAACAATCCTGGGTGTAGCAGAATTCAGTTTGTTCATAACTAACCCGGGGTTGAATTCCCGTGACCAATAATCCGCCAGCCCTACTATTGGTAACTCTTGTCCGAAAGGATAAGCAATTTCATTCCACAGGACATGAATCCCAGTGCTGGTTAGGGCAGATGTTACTTCGGCTTTTGAGTTTTTGTAATATATATCATGATTGCCCAAGACGGCATAAATACCACGGCGGCTTTGTAGATGTTTGAGTCTGAGGGCTAGTTGGTGAATTGGTCTAGGATCATCGGTTACATAGTCGCCAGTTAATACAATTATGTCTGGTTCAGCTTCGTTAGTAGCAGCGAGAGCTTGTTCTAAAAGTTCTTCAGAAAGTCGCACCCCATCATAGTGAAAATCTGTCAACTGTACCAGCTTTGTACCTTGCAAAGATTGTGGTAGATCCGCAATCTTAACCTTTAACTTATCTACACTTAAACGTCCCGTAAACAACCAGTGCATAGTGCAACAGAGACTCCTCATGCCAGCGTTTACAGCTTATCAAAAATTAAAATACATCTTGGGTAAGTGCAAGAATTTAAACTTAAATTACGCCCTTTCCAGGATAATTTCTGTAACTTCAGGTGGACAAAATAAACGTCCAGGAAAATAAGTTCCCAAACCACGATTGACATAGAGCTGATTATTTCCTAACAGATGTAAACCTTGCGCCCATTCCCAATGGCGTATTAGAAGGTAGTTTCTGCCTAGAAAGGGAAAGCAAGACCGTAGTTTCATCGGTATCTTGGGGAAAATTTTTTTGTGGTAAATTAAGATGGGTCCTAATCCTGGGATTACGACTTGACCACCGTGTGTGTGACCAGATAATTGCAAATCTACTCGCCACCTTTGTAATAACTCCGCAGTATCAGGGTTGTGAGATAACACAATTCGAGGTGTATCAGGATCTATTTGGTTCATCACTAACGCCGGATTGAATTCTGGTGAATAAAAATCCGCCAGTCCCACTAATGGTAATTCTTTTCCAAAAGGATACCCGATTTCATTCCACAAAACTTTCACTCCTATGGGATTCAGTGCGGCGATAATTTCCCTTTTTGAACGTCTGTAATATATGTCATGGTTACCCAGTACTGCATAAATACCAAACTGACTTTGTAGGTGTTTGAGTCGTAAAGCCAGAGTATGAATCGGTTCTGGGCTTGTGGTTACATAGTCACCAGTCAATAAAACTAAATCCGGTTTTAATTGGTTGCTAGTTGCGATGGCCTGTTCTAACAATTCTTCTGACAGTCCCATACCATCGTAATGAAAGTCTGACATTTGCACCAATTTCTTACCTTGTAAACATACAGGCAAGCCCCTAATCTTAACCGTTAATCTCTGTATACTCAACGGCCCAGATAAAAACCAGTGCATAACTTATTTAATAAACCCCCACCGTAACATAAAAATATGCCTTCGCGCAACATTCATTAAAGTGGAGTCGTCATACTCACAATTCCTGACCATTGAACTTTTTTCTCTTGTTGCCGGCGATAGGAAAAGAAATATTCTGGAGTTTGGTAAGTACAATAAGGGGCGATCGCTATTTGTTCTGCACTAATACCGAAGGTTTCCATCTGTAAAACATTCACTCGTCGCACATCCAATCTCACCTTTCCGGGGCTGGGATCCTTTAACAAAGGTGAATTTGGTAACTGATACAAAGCATCAATGATCTGCTCTTCCCCTCCATGGGGGGTAATACTAGCGCCAATTTCCGCCGCCACTTGCACAGAAACTTGGTAAACTTCACCTGCTATGGCAGGCCCCATTGCAATGCGTAAATCGTCTAACTTGCTACCTTTTTCTTGCAGTCTGGCCATGGCCTGGGGAACAATCTTCTGAGCAGTTCCCCGCCAACCCGCGTGTAATGCTGCCACTTGTCCAGTTTTCACATCACCAATTAAGACAGGTGTACAATCTGCGCTGGCTACCCAAACGGCTTGTAGCGGTCTTTGGCTCATGACACCATCCCCCAAGACCAACCCAGAGTCTTCTTCCCCTGTCTGGTTCTCAATTTCTTGTGGAGTCAGAACTATATTGCCATGTACCTGCTTCAAGCGATATGCTGATGCATCTGGGTGCAGGACTTTTGTCAATTCTTGGGGCGATCGCGGCCAAAACTGCTGAGTAAAAAAGCCGTGATACCAATCTTTAAGAAGACTACAAGTAAGATAAGGTAGTCCTTGCCAATTATGCCAGTGCCAAGTGTGCATCTTGAACCAAACCTAAACATAAATCAAAATCAATCAATTAATGCTAACTTGAACAACGGGATTTCGGTTAACTGCTGTGGGATTTAATCGGCAACTCTTAGAAACTGCCCTAAAATCAGGAATTTGGTATAATTATTTACCATCTTCCCTACATATTTTTGACAGTGTTTCTTCAACTAATCAGATCCTCTGGGACTTGCTAAAAAACGGAGCCGATAAAAACTCTATCGTCATTGCTACTCAGCAAACTGCTGGTAAAGGACAATGGGGCCGTCAGTGGATTTCTCCCACCGGAGGACTATATCTTTCGGTGGGCATTGTTCCTAAACTAGAAGCTACCGATAGTTAT
This sequence comes from Umezakia ovalisporum Ak1311, assembly GCF_029891685.1. NCBI lineage: Bacteria > Bacillati > Cyanobacteriota > Cyanophyceae > Nostocales > Nodulariaceae > Umezakia > Umezakia ovalisporum. The sequence continues at coordinate 106,988 of NZ_JANQDJ010000068.1, forward strand.
CGGCTGACCCTAGCTAGTGCTTGGGGAATTGCTGCTCAACTGCGCCAATGGTGCATAAGTGTAGGCATTAAATGGCCTAATGATTTAGTATTGCATGGTCGCAAACTCGGCGGCATTTTGACAGAAACAAAAGTCCACAATGGACAAATCATACAAGCAGTGATTGGCGTTGGTATTAACTGGGCTAACCCGGTACCTGATACTGGCATCAATCTCCAATCCTGGCAAGCTTCCCAGCCTCACAAGGCTATCTCTTGTCTGGAGATACTCACTTCCACAGTTTTACTCGGCATAAAATCCGGTATTGACTGTCTGTGCCAAGAAGGAGTAAGTGTACTCTTGTCTCGATATTTAGATTTATTGACAAATATTGGTGAACAGGTATACATCAATAATCTTTTAGGCACTGTGGTGGGCGTAACTTCACAAGGAAAACTTTGTGTATCTTTTAATACTGATGACACAAATGAGATAAAGACACCAGAAATTTATATGGAACCCGGTACAATCAGTTTGGGTTACCGTGAATCTTCGGTTTTACTTTAGGTTTGTTGAAAATTAAGCTCTTTGGGCAAGACAAACCACTGACATCATCTCTTTAGGCTAACTTAAAAAAACAGAGAGAAACAATGACGCAGCGCTATAAATCTGCCCATCATCACTCCCACAACTTATCAAGACGCCATTCTTACGGGAAACTCTTGCACATCTATGTATCTACCCTACCAGCACAAAGCTTTTTTTTGCTGAGTAGTGTCAGCTTCCTAAGTAGCGGGTTAGCAGTTGCCCAAACACAAACAGGTATAGATAATATTGTTCCCACTGTTGAAACTTCCCGGCCAACAGCAGTCATCCCAAGTAACGTAAAAAAAGATATTGTTTCTTCAGCACCCTCTCGACCAGAATCAGACCTCGCACAACGGCAAGCTGACCTGAAACAGAGACTCCGTAGTAGACAACAAATATCACCACCTAAGGTAAATGTCACAATAAAGCAACCTAAAACAGAGGTATCACCACCCAAGGTAAATGTCACATTAAAGCAACCTAAAACAGAGGTATCACCACCTACTGAACACCTTACCTTGCCTGAAAAACTCCCAAAAGTTGCTAGACCATCAAGTAATTCCCACAGAGTTACCAGTGCAGAACCAGGGAAAACCAAGGATTATAATAACGCCTATATCGATCCCATCAACTACAACACTAACACCACAGCTACCTATCAAGCACCTAGCTCTGTACTGCTAACAGAACGCTCTAGTGGTTGTCAAACCGTTTTACCATCCGGGCAAAGTATCTCAGGGAGTAATTGTGCTGGGGTAACCCAGAAACCTGCCCCCAATCAGCCCGTAGCTAATTCTGATGTTAAAACAACACCTAACTGGATCAAAGCCAGCCAAAACACTCAGGTATCTAAAGTTGCGACAGTTCCACCAGTAATTACCACAAACAGTAAGAACACATGGCAGCCTAAACAAACCGCATCTCGTGATATCAGCAGAGCTGCATATCGCCCGAATCGGTTTATCCCTAACCCCAGCAATTTCTCTACTAAAACAGCTATCGCATCTCCCATCCCAGGCAATGGAGGAACTCTACCACCACCAATGGCAGTAGGTAATATTGCACCCCGTCCTAGTAGAGTAGATTACAACTTTCCATTAGCATCCGTATTGCCACAAATTCCCTTCACTGGGACACTGGCCCATAGTAACCACAGGGGAATGATATTTCCGCTTTCCATACCCGCCCGTATTACTTCTGTATTTGGTTGGAGAACTCATCCTATCACAGGCGATCGCCGCTTCCACTCCGGTACAGATTTAGGTGCTCCCATGGGTACACCAGTAGTAGCCAGCGCTCCTGGTGAAGTGGAAACTGCTAACTGGTTGGGTGGTTATGGTCTAACCGTAATTATCAACCACCCTTCCGCCCAGCAAACCCTTTATGGTCATTTGTCAGAACTGTTTGTTCAACCTGGTCAAAGGGTAGAGCAAGGAACCGTGATCGGGCGAGTTGGTAGCACTGGTAATTCCACAGGTCCTCACCTGCACTTTGAAGTCCGCCACCTGCAACCACAAGGTTGGGTTGCCGTGGACTCAGGTGTACAATTACAAATGGCTCTCAATCAGCTTGTACAAGCCTTACAAACTCCTCGACTGGCTCAACAACCGGATAGCTAAGAATGGGGATTGGGGATTGGGGAAGAGTTTTTCTAATACTCAAAACCCACTCCCTAATTACAGATATCCATGTTCTGCTAAAAAAGCAGGTGTCACTACATCGGTTTGCCCCTGTTGTCTCCCATTGGAAAGAAACTTCTCCACATATTTGCCCAAAATATCCCCTTCTAAATTTACCCAACTGCCAGAGACAAGATCACGGAGATTTGTTTCGTCATAGGTCAGGGGAATTACTGCCACTGTAAACTGAGATAATTCCGGCTCATATGCAGCTATTGTTAGGCTCACACCATTTACAGCAATGCTACCTTTGGGGACAATATACCGCGCGATCGCATTGGGTGCAGTAAAGGTCATCTCCCAAGAACTAGCAGTTTGTTTAGCTGCTACCAATTGACCCACACCATCTACATGACCCATGACAAAATGACCGCCTACTTTACCTCCCACCCGCAACGAAGCTTCTAAGTTCACATATCTCTGTTGTGTTTCCTCTTCTCCCAAAGTCGTTCGGCGCAGAGTTTCCGGTGAAGCAGTAGCGATAAACCCGTTATTTAAGATTTTCTCCACTGTTAAGCAAACGCCATCCACCGCAACACTATCGCCATAAGCCAAGTCCTGCATAATAACAACAGAAGACTGACTTGCAAAGCTAATCTGCCAACTATCGCCCCCCAAGGGTTTCATTGTTCCTAGAGATTGGATTAATCCTGTAAACACGGCTTTTTTTTCAAACTAATTCTATTTATTGCCTAATTTTCCCGAAAATCCACTGTAATTATGACATTAATGTAGAACACTTTGAGTATAATTTCTGACTATTTTTAGTATAGATTTATTAACATATTCGCATCCTTCACAAGGCATACTTGGTTAAGAAGGTTATTGTCTACATAGACGACCTTGACCTACTCTGGTGTTCACAACAAGTTCGGAGTTTAATAGAAGCAATTATAGAGAACAATGGTTATGTTTATTTCCGCCCCCAATTTACCCAGTGCTAGGGTACTATTTGTTACACAGCACCCAATCATCCAAAGGATTGTAGAGGCTTAGGCAATGATTGAAATGAGAGTCGCTGGCATAGCATTAGATGCCATAACCCGCAGTCCCATCGTACTTTTGAAAGATGCTTCAGATCGACGTGCTTTGCCAATTTATATTGGACAGGAGCAAGCAAGGGCAATTATGGGTGCGCTAGAAAATCAAAAGCCTCCCAGACCGTTAACACACGACTTAATTGTGAATCTTTTAGAGTCATGTTCCATGATTCTAGAAAAGGTGATTATTCACTCCTTACAAAAGGACACATTTTATGCAGCCTTAATTGTTCAGCAGGGGGAAATCAAAAAAGAAATTGATGCGCGTCCCAGTGATGCCATCGCTGTAGCTCTCCGCACTAACTCCCCTATCTGGGTCATGGAAGAAGTGGTTTCCGATGCTTCAATCCCTGTTGACCGCGACGCTGATGAAGCAGAACAGCAAGCCTTCCGGGAATTTATTTCCAATCTTCGTCCAGAAGATTTAATCAAACGCTTTGGCAATGGCGAGAGCTAATTAAGTCAACATTAGGAAGCAGGAATAAGCACGGGGGGAAAGTGCAGAAAAAAATACATTGTACTTCTAGCCCAATCCTTCTTCCTTTTTTCCTTTTTTCCAGGGTGTACAGACAAACCAAACACAGACTAACCCTCTGCTCACAGTAGATTTTATGCAATACCGACGCTTTGGAAAAACGAACCTACATCTCTCGGTTTTTTCTTTAGGAACAATGCGCTACCTAGCTGACAAGGAAAATGCCCGGCACACCATAGCTAAAGCCTTAGCTCTAGGAGTGAATCATATCGAAACAGCCAGGGGTTATGGCAAAAGTGAGGAGTATCTTGGTTCAGCTATCAAAGGCGGATTGTCAGCATCCCGTTCCCAGATTCATATCACCACTAAAATCAGCCCCACAATTGATGCTGATAGTATGCGTCAGTGCATCAATGATTCCCTAGAACGATTAAATCTAGATTATGTAGATTGCTTAGGAATTCATGGCCTAAATACCTGGGAACATCTCCAGTGGGTACAGGCCAAGGGTGGCTGCATGAAGGCTGTCCACGAAGCCCTTAATGATGGTCGAGTGCGCCACGTTGGTTTTTCCACCCACGGTTCATTAGATGTAATTATTGCGGCAATCAATACAGATTTGTTTGAATTTGTCAATCTACATTATTACTATTTTTTCCAACGTAATGCTCCAGCAATTCAACTAGCTGCTGAAAAGGATATGGGCATTTTTATCATTTCCCCAGCTGATAAAGGAGGTCGCCTTTACACACCACCCCAAATGTTAAGAAACCTCTGTCAGCCTTATTCACCTTTAGCATTAAATTATCGCTTTTTACTCAGTGATCATCGGGTTACTACTTTGAGTGTAGGCGCAGCTAACCCACGTGAATTAATCGAACCTTTACAAGTTGCTGATAATGATAGCCAACTAACACTATCAGAAACTTTAGTTTTACAAAAGTTAGAACAATATCAAAAAGCTGCCTTAAAAACTGAACAATGTAGCCAATGTTATGCTTGTTTACCTTGTCCAGAAAATATCAATATTCCAGAGGTATTGCGGTTAAGAAATCTAGCTGTTGCCTACGATATGAAAGAATATGGAAAATATCGTTATGGTATGTTTGAAAATGCTGGTCACTGGTTTCCAGGAATGAAAGCAAACCGTTGTACAGAATGTGGTGAATGTTTACCTCGCTGTCCAGAAAAATTAAATATTCCCGCATTATTAGATGATGCTCACGAAAAATTAAGCGGGAAGAATAGGAGAAGACTATGGGAATAACGCGTAATTAGTAATTTAAAATATTCATAATTTAAAATGCAAGTTAGTTAAGTTGATTTATCTCTACACGTTAAAATAGTATGTTAAAAATAATAAAAAAAGGTAGACGTCGAAATACCACTAATGAGTACCATCAAAATTCACTTAGTTGTTGGCATTGATAACGTTACCCTAACAGTATTTTACACTGAAGAAGAAAATTGCTGGCAGTTCCGCTTGATTAGTCCTGGGGGTGAAATGTTTGGTGAGGGCAAGATTTTCTATACCCCCGAAGGCGCGGAGAAAGCAGGGCGGAAGTGGATTCAACAAGGGAATTAAAGCAGCAAAATCAATTCCCCCCCTCGGCCAGTGCTTCTAAATGAAAAGCAACATTACTCAGGGCCATTTCAATCTCGGAACTATAAGGAATTCTCCGCCATTTTGGGGTAGTTGCATTGTCCATTGCAGTTGTTTCGAGATATTGAGCAACAACCATTAGTTTTTCGGCATCTGTTGCGGCTGTGGCTAAATTGTCTAAAAATTCTTTAGGTGTCATGACTCTCCGACAAAAACGTAACAGTATGAGAATTTCAATACTGCTAGGAGAATAACTACTCCACCAAAATTAGTCTGTTCATCATACTCATGTTTTCCACTCCCAACCAGCAAATACAACTCATTCATCAGGTAATTGGACACCTGGTTAGAAAAGACTTCCCTTTTCTGCTATCAGAGTTTAGATAAATTAATATTTAGTAATATGCATTACTCGTAAATCATCGGCCTCAACACAAATAACCCGCCAGAGTAGACGTGACCATTAATTAGCAAATTTGGGGCTTGCTAGATTATCTATAGCGTTACGATTTTGTAAACCCCTTAGGTAGCAGTGGGAGAAAAGACGGTCATAACTTGTGACTCTTTAACTATCAAAAAAACTCTTAGCAACTTATACCTGTGATTTTGACATCATTATTAGAGTTATTGCGCTCTTTCTAAAAAACTAATTGCTACCCTTGTTTCATTTTTGTGAACAAAGATTCATATTGCTCAATTGCTGATGGAGGTAAAGGACGCAAAAATTCACTTTTGTTGAAAACTTCACTATTGCTGTGCAACAGGTTTCTAAATGGTTTCTGAAGATCCCATGAGGTAATATCAAAAGAAATTGGCGAATTACTTCTAGTTAGCACAGAAATTTTTTTAGCGATATCTGGTTGCCAACAAAAATCAATCCACTGTGATGCAAAAGTATCTTTTTTAACTCCTTTAGGACGCACCCATAGGTCAGCCCAAATTGCTGTTCCTGATTTCGGGATCACTACGGCAAGCTGGGGATAATTCGTCAGAAGCGACATAATATCAGTTGACCAACCAACAGCTAGCCAAGTATCTCCAATAATTAACGGTTCTAAGTAGTTATTGGAACTGTAGAACTTTACCTGTTGGTTTAATGCCCTTAGTTCATTTTTTAAATCCGGTATTGTGTTTAGATTTTCTGTATTGTAGGATGCCCCCAGCTTTTTCAAAACCAAGCCTACTACTTCTCTAGATTGATCCAGTAAAGAAATCCGCTCCCGCAATTCATCTCGCCACAAATCACTCCAATCCTGGGGAGTCCAATCCAAACTCTGGAACTTTTCACGATGATAAACAATTACCGTACTACCCCAACGGTAAGGAGCAGCCCAAACATCTCCTTCGGTATCCCAGTTGCCTTGATTATCACGCTTTACCAGTTGCTTCCACCTTTGATCTAAAGCAGACCAATGTTTTAACTGTTGGACTTCTGCCTCTTCTAATGGTTGAATAAGTTTTTCCTCAATAGCTGCTTTCAGCCAATAATCTCCCAAGGTTACTAAATCAGATGGAACTTTTGGATGGGATTGCTTAAACGGCATGAACCTAGTCCAAAATGAATCATTACTGGTTTCTGATTTATTTTGCCAAGTTTGCAATTGTTTAAACAAATCGTGTATCTGATCCACAGGCGAAAAGTTAAACTGTACCTGTTGCTCTAAACTCCGGCGAAACTGAGTAACTATCTGACTGGGAATAGAACCTTTTAACAACCGGACATTGAATTTTGTCTGGTTGCTTCCGCCACAACCAACTAACAGCTGCGAAAGCCCCAGTCCACCTGCACCCAAGAAAAAAGAGCGTCGATCCATCGATTTTGGATTTTTAATTTTGGAACTTTGACTATAAAAAATTATAGCCCAACTGCTTATTAGACCGTATTTTGTAAATAATGTCGGCAAACCGAGACATTTACGGACTTTAGAGTAATATTCTAATAGTCGCTGCTAATAAATTGATTTCTCTCCACAATCATCATGAATAATAATAATACTGGTTTAAAATATCAAGACCTATTTATGAGTAAATACTTAGTGTTCAGAAATAGACAAAATCTTGGAAAAATTAAATAATTCAAAAATATAGTTAATATCACCAGTAAATTGAATAACATATAAAAGATGTACCGACGAAAGGAGGAGGGTATTTAATGGAACCACTACAGAAACATATCCTGACTTTGAGTCATAAACTTGATGCCCTCTACCAAGTGATTGAGCAACTTGATAATAGAGTTGCTCAAGCTTTCTCAGAATGCTCTTTGGCAAATGCACGAGCAAAGAATAACTACGTAGAAAATAGTGGGGTAGTTGCCCACCAGTTTAAAGGACATATAAATTTAAGTCCACAAATGGAACACAAGGATGTATTAACAGATGGCATGTCTTTAGAGATGAATCGACAAGGTGGAGATAAAAACTTAACACCAGAAATTCAAATACAAAGACTAACAGCACAATTAACAGCAGCATACAATCGCATTGCTGCCTTAGAAGAACAATTGATGAAAGATAGAATTCATTAAATTACTAAATGATGAGTACCAAAAAAGGCCGTCAGCAGTTCTTAGATTCAGGCAATTTTGTTGTTCCCATGGGAAATGGAAGTTTCACGGCTTAGTTATTAGCATTTAGCAATTCTCAACTGCTGCTTCTACTTAAAAACATAGTTTACAAACAACCTATCAGCCGCTCTAATTGAGTTTCAATGGCAGTTAAAAATTCTTTTTCTTGCCAATTTTCCTTGAGATAAGCAGCAATGCAAGCAGCACCTGCCCCTACGCCTTCTTTCACAAAACCCTTGTCATAAGCTTGGAGTTGGGGATAACGAGACTTTGCAAAACTTAACTGAGTGGCAAATAAGGGAGGAATTGTTTTACCCAAGGCAAGGGCTAAGTCAACGGTGCTACCAGTTGGATCTTCTGCTACCCAGCGGGTAGTACCCACAACCACTGCTCCTGGTTGCCAATACAAGCTATAAGCATCGGCGATGGCACAGATTAAAGCGTAAACCGCCAGCATTTGTGTGCCACCAGCCAGCAAAACTCCACAACTACGACTAGCAGCGATGGCCATACCAGCGACCACCACTTGCATGGGATCCCCCACCCCAGCAACAAGTTCTAAAGGATCTAACGAAAGAGAGGAAAAACAGAATTTTTCTTTTCTCCGTTGCCTCATCTTCTCCAATCCAGCTTTTACCACTGCCCACTTTTGTTTATGATTACAAACAGGATGACTACTGTTAACTTTTCCCACTGCGTCTATACCCAAGGCAGTTAAAATTGCCAGTGCAGTTGTAGTACCCCCCACAACGCACTCCCCTAAAATCACATATCCTTGTTGAAGGTTCAAAGCCAAACGTTCCCCCCACAGTAGTCCTTGGTGTAGCAAATGGTCTACTGTTGTAATGTTCATAGCTGCACCTTGACTTAAACACTTAGCTGGACAGCCACCCAAATCAATCAATGGTACAGCGGCAGGTTGAGGTAATCCAGCATTAAACAAATAAACTGGCATATTCAGTGCTTCAACCACAGCCCGAGAAATTAGCACCGGAGAAGCCCCCGCAATCAGTGGTGGTAGGGGATACACAGGTTTCCTTCCTGCCCCATAATATAAAAACTCAGCGTCAGCACAAGCTGTATACTTTCGTGCTTCTGGAGTACTACCAGCGGCAGAAATGCCCGGAATGAGAGCAGTATCAGTAAAACCTAAAACACAGGCAAATATCGGTAAAGAATCCCCATACCGACGAATCCATTTTTCACCTTGTTCTATTTCAGTATAAATACGAATCAATTATTCAACCTTCATAATCCATAAGAACTTGTACCCATTGTGGCGGACGGGGAAGATAATTTCCCAAACGTTCCAATAACAGCCATGCTGCCAGGTGTACCATAAACAGATAAATAAAGTTATTAATTACAATTAACACCAGTGCTCCCACTTGTATTAAAAGTAAACTGGGAGTAGCTAATAATTGCATCCTCAAAAATGCCCACTCTATCAGTTCCGTTACCTGGTTAATAAAATAAACCCACAGATCTTCACCCGAAAACAAAGACAGCAACCACAATCGAAAAAACACCCCCAATGTACCCAACAGCGTACCTAAACTGATAGATACAATCCAGGGAAACCGACGATGCCATGTTGCTCCTAAAAGCACCCCCATAAAAGCGAAAGGCATAACAAATAATAGACTGCGAATTGGCCCCATCAGCACGGATAACAGTAACCCCGAGGTCACAGCAGCCATCCAAGAAGCTCTTTTGCCCCAGCGCAGGTAAACTAAAGCAATTGGTACTGGGAAAAATACCCGTAATACCGGACCCAAAGGAAAGTACAAATTAATCAACCAAATTAAGCTCCCAGCACTGGCTAAAAACGCTGTTTCCACCATTTGTAACGGTGCATCAACTTTTAGTCTGGGTTCTCTCAACTGGTGTTGACCTAACTCTTTATTTAACGAATTAGGAAATTCATGGGACGGATTTTCATCTGGTAAAGAATTTGGAATGTTCATGGTGAAAAAAGTTTAAACAACTTTGTCCTCAGTCCTCTGCGTCAGTGGTCACTTTACACGATTATCTTTTCTAGAGCTAACAAATCAGGAATACAAATTGTGCCACTATTTCTTATAATCAACCCTTTTTTTTCTAGCCTTGTTAAGGCTCTTGTCACTGTTTCCCTCGCCAATCCACTCAAACTACTCAATTCTCGATGAGGTAAATTAGGAATTTCTGTACCAGTTTGTCCTTGTGTTCCCTGTCCTTCTGACAAAAATAACAAAGTGTCTGCTACTCTTGACTGACTATTAGATTCTCGCAATCGTAGTCGGCGGTTCACTTGTCGTAAGCGTCTAGCCATCAATTGTGACAATCGCAGTCCCGCCAAGGGTTCTGTATGAATCAACTTAACAAAATCCCGAGATGGTAGACTACCAATCATCGCTGGAGTCAGGGTAATCACATCAGTAGAGCGTGGAACTTCATCTAATGCTGCCATTTCACCGAACAATTCTCCTTTACCAATAATATTAAGTGTTACCTCTTTACCTTCCAGGTTGTAAGTACGAATTTTAACCCAGCCATCTAAAACAAAATATACAGAACCACCCCAGTCATTCTCTAGCAAAATCACTTGATTTGCTGGGTGTGTAAGAGTAACAAGATGACTGAGAGCTAGTTCTATAGCAGCTTGGGGTAACCCCTGAAAAAAGGGAGCCGACGACGTAATTATCGAAGGATTGCTGCTTGCTTGCAAGCTATATGGGTCTTCCATTGCGGCATATTTAAGCTTTATATATAAAAAAACAAGGCGATGTATTCAGCTTAAGCTATCAAACCACAACCCACTTGACACAAACACAGTATATTGCAGGAAAAAGCTATAAAGAAATTCGTTTATTTACATGGTCAGGCAAAAGGGTAGGGGAATTTATCCGATATTTGAGTCTACCCAGAGCTAGATTATAAACTTGGTAAAGGGGTTGCCACCGGTAATTGTGATTTCTCATTATATCCACTGTAGTCTACCACATCTATGCAAAAATGGTAACTTTATTAGCGATAAGAGTATCAAATATTGCCCCCTTTTGAGTAGGGAATTCCGTGATTTAGTTAAGAATAGTCAACATAGTCAATTCTCGGTAGTGTAACATGTTTAGCTATTCACCAACAACAAAACTCAAGTGAAAAATACCCCTTGCCATTCAGCCACGCTTTAGCTACATTGTTTGCTCATACAGGTGCAAAGCTGGCTGTGGCATTTCTGGATGTTTTTTATTACTAAATACCTCCTAAAATGTGTAACATCTATTACAGTATGAAAGAGCAAAGGACTTTGTGAAAAAAACTTCGCAAAACCTCTTGTATTTGAAGATTTCAAATAGCCCTCAAGTTAATCCGCTCTAACAGGTGCTGATTCATGAGCAAATCCTATTTCAGTAATTCTTACGGTAGTTATCGCAAAATTAGATACTTACTCTAAAAACCTCTCTTGGAGGGATAAAAATAATTGTCCGCAGATAAACATACAAAGTAATGGCGCGCTTATTTAGATGGGGGTTAATGGTTGATAATATCTGTAATAGCTGGCTTGTACTATCCGTACTGGCTTCTAATTAGCAAAAGTTATAACATAATTCTGGTTGGGAGTCCCTAGAATTCCCATTTTCCCAAGTTTCCTAATTCTCTAGTAATTTTCATACAAGTTAACGTACAGTTGTAGCTAAGGTAATTTAAAGTGACTTCCCGCGTACATGAAATCCAAAAATTGATTGCAGACATTGACAACTTACTGAACACCAGTGGTAAGCGCTTACCTAGACTTCTATCCAATCAAGCACCGGAAGCCAAGGAAGTTTTAGAAAAAATTCGTAACTTCCTTGTCCAGGAAAAAGAAAGTGAGATTTTAAACAGTAACCACCAAAACCAGGTGAACACAGAGGTGCGAAAGTCACCTTTGTTGGACAAATTTGTTAATCAAGGTAATAGCCAATGTTTAGAACGGCAAAATCAGCCTGAGCAAGAACAAGGTAATTTATTAATTCAGCAACTCAAAAGCGAATTATCTTCGTTAATAGGGCCCTTGCAAGCAGAATTGGCAACAATGAGCCAAGAGAGGGAAAACCTCAGACAAGAAATTAGACAACTAGAGCAAAGGAAACTGCATAACTACTCTTTAAGCCAGCAGTGGGCTAACCAAGACCAGATGATTGGGGAATTTTTGCAGTTACTTATCAGCCGCATAGCATCTAATTTAACGCCGGAGATGGTGGGTGGTTCTGCCAGTGACAATAATCCCAGCAGTATAGAATTGGGATCTACTAGGATTCTACATACCTCAGAATCATCAGAACAGTTACAAAAGTTAACATATCTCACGGAGGAATTGGATCAGCGTCTACTATCCCTAGATGGAACTTTAAACTTTGTCTTTGAAGCATTACAGCGCAATATAAACACTTATCACGAGTCTTTATCCCAAGGGTTGGCCAGAATGCACAGTGATGGTGTGCAAGGGGAGCAGTTAATGGCCAACTTTGTCAAGAATTTAAGCCAACATTTGCAGCAACAAGCCCAACTGACTGTGTTCTCTTTTCCGGAGTTAGAAAAAAATCAACCTCTATCTCCATCAACATCATCATCGGTACCGACAAATCCCACGGATGATATGACTGATCAAACAACTCAGTCGTGGGAATTTTCACTGTCAAAGGCTTCCTCCTCATTGACGGTGAATGACGAACAAAAAGATGTAATTGCTACAGATGAGCTGGGTTCAATGCTTTTGGAGCTTGGTGTAGATGATTCTGTATCACCTCGTAATATTGCAACTGAGCTAGAGCAGAATGATTTGGAATCAATTGATGATGAGGTGGCTCAACTTTATGCCAGTTTATTGAGTACTGATAATTTGATTTCTCTCAACGTTGATGTAGAAGATTTATCATCGTCGCACATTACACCAACTACACTGACTTCAGAACCAGAGGTGATACCTGCAAATAATATCCCACAAATTATACCAACAGATGCAATGGAAGGGGTTCCACGGGTTCTGGAACCTTCGGTTCACCATGCAGATGTAGAGCCACAGTCATGGCAAGATTTTCCTGTATTGTCCCCCACAGAAGTGACATCAACTGATAATCTTCCCGTGGAATCAAGAAATGCTGATACAATTACAGCTTTAACTCAATTATTTACTGATGTAGAAGCTGAGGAGCAAATTTTAGAAATTGCTTCACATGGGGAAGTATCATCAGTCATAGCCTATAGTCAACAGTTGCAGCATGAATATTTAGATAACTATATTCCAGCTTACTCACAAGAGAGCCAGTGTGCTAACTTGCAAGATATTACTCTGGATGAAGGGCAAATGCAACAATTAAATCAGGACTTGGCCAAGTTTGATGAAATTATCAATCCTGATTTGAATTTGGATGTTTTTCCAGGTTTTGAAAATAGCATAAACCAACAACCTTTAATGGATTCTGCTACTGCAAATTTTCCTGACTCCAGTGTAGATGTATTTGAGGTTAACCCGATATCTTCTCCGCAAACAGAAGCTGACTTACATTTTAGTCCCTCAACTGAAACAAAAGATAAAGTTACAACTCTAGAGACAAATGCTGACAAACAAGGCTCTTCAATGGTAACTTCCAACTTTGTAAATAATACAGATGTTGCTCTCAATACCCCGGAGTCTGTTTGGTATCTCGGCATTGATGTGGGAACAACAGGAATTTCCGCCGCTTTATTGAATCGTTCTAGTGCTATTGTTTATCCTATCTACTGGTCAGCAGAAAACCAACAGGGAGTTACTTCCTTTCAACAATTGTTTCGTTTACCAGCAGAAGTTTATCTACCGACAACTTCCACTCAAGATACAAAAGCACATGACGGGGAAAGTCAGCAGCATAACTTTTACTCAGTGCAATTGAAGCCATATTTACAGATAGCTATCCCCTATAAGAATGAACAACAAAAATGGGAGCCTGTATTACAATTCAACCACTTTTCTGCAGGCCCTTTAATTTGGGTTGTGCGATCGCTTTCTAAGTTACTTTTAACTTTAAAATCAGATCCCCACAGTACAACCCAAGGTTTAACAGCTAGCGCTGTGGGTTTAAGTCAAGAAATTTTCCACAACATTATCAATAACATTACTGGTGTCATTTGCACCTGTCCATCTGGCTGGTCAGAACAATATCGCTTTAATCTGCGAGAAGCTGTCCTAATAAGCAAATTAGTCCAACATCCACAGCAAATATTTTTTGTAGAAGAAGCCATCGCTAGTTTACTCAGCATACTCCATGGGGCTAATGGCGAAACAGTGCAAATTAAGGATTCTCAAGGTTTGCATCTAACAAAAACCAGGGATGATGCTCTAGTGGGTCACACCTTTGTCATTAATATTGGCGCAAGTACAACAGAAATGACACTGGTTGATTTGCCAAAAAATTTGCAACAATTGGCACACAGGGATTTCATGCTTCATAGTTTCCCTTACGGTAGTAACGCCATTGAGCAAGACATTATCTGTCAGTTGCTACTTACGCGAAAATACGGGCAACCACGCAATGTCAACCAAGAAGATAATCAAACAAATACCAACAATTCTTGGCAATGGCAACCTGCTTTTCCCGGTTTAGATGAAATGCGTTGGGAAAGTTTAGGATTAGAAGAATTAGATTTACCCCAAGTAGGTGAACCAGACATTGCTGCTCGCATCCGTCTCCAGCAGAAGTTAGAAAGTTCTGTGTTAGGACAGGCGGTGCTAAATGCAGCTCTGACTTTAAAGTTAATTTTACAACAGCAAGATTCCTTCACTTTGGAATTGGCAGATAGGCGCTGGGTATTACAGCGCCGAGATTTAGAAAACCACGTTTTGATACCCTTTGTGCGCCGCTTAAACCGAGAATTTAATAAATTGTTAGTGGCTCGTGGTATACCCACAGAAGCAATTAATCAAGCTATCTTAACCGGTGGGTTAGCTTCTTTAGCGGTGGTAAATAGTTGGCTACGGCAAAAACTGTCCAATAGCCAAATTATTCAATATTTGTATCTCGGTGAAAACGGTACTCCTAGTTGTAGTCGGGTAGCTTATGGTTTGGCAACTTTACCTTTACATCCCCAGGTTTTAGAACAATCTAAGCAACGTTACACCGACTATTTCCTGTTTATGAAATTGCTGCAACTTTTACCGGATAGAACTTTATCTTTTGGGGAAATTCTCCAGCTATTTCAAGATGCTGGAATTAATACCAGTATTTGTCAGCAACGCTTATTAGCTTTCTTAGAAGGTGAATTACCTCCGGGTTTAATACCTGGAGCGCCAAATTCTACTTGGCTGAACTTCGGTTCTCAGAATAACCCTGACTACACAGCGATCGCCGGTGCACCACTATTCGAAAAGCAAGGAAATCTCACTTATCGTCCCAAGTTTTCACAATTGCTGGTTTTGCAACGTTATTTAAATGCAATCAAAGTCAGTAGTCAGCAACCCATACAGGAACCTTACACAGCGAATTTTGAATCACTTGTGATTCATTAGCCGTTACCGGAATATGAAGCCTCATGTATGGCTAAATTACAGCGCATTTTATCTAAGTAGGTACAAGGGCGGGATAGTTGAGTTATTAGCCGATGGCGCTGCGTTTGAAGTAGAATTTAGCGATAGTAATGGACAAACTTATGAATCTGTTGGGTTGCCTCCAGAGCAAATTATGGTGTTATATTTTGAGTCAATATCCCCTAATTTAGTACCGGAAATAGTTACTGCCTAAGTGTTATTCATAACCGCAACTGTAGTTGTACTTATATACCGTTAGGGTATTGGAGCAGGAATTTTAGTAGCTATTTTAGTATTAGTTGGCTTAATTCGGTCTAATAAATCCGTCTTAGCAAATATTACTTACTTTATAATTCTAGAAGAAAAACAGTCAGAAAGTTTGTAGGTTTCAAGCAAAGGCAACTCTTAATGAGAGTAAATAAAATTTATGATTTTGTTTCTAAGCATGAAATAGAACCTTATGTGGACTCGTTAAGCAATCTTCAAGATTATTTTCAGAGCTTAAAGCATGAATAGTTTTGCAGGCATAACCCAACACAACCTATGTTTATATTGTTGGGTTTCACTTCGTTCTATCCAACCTACTCGTTTCTAATATGATCATCAAAAATAATATCCTCACCTGCACCCCACATAATGTCATAGATACCTTG
The DNA here is from genome assembly GCF_029891685.1 of Umezakia ovalisporum Ak1311. Taxonomy (NCBI): domain Bacteria; kingdom Bacillati; phylum Cyanobacteriota; class Cyanophyceae; order Nostocales; family Nodulariaceae; genus Umezakia; species Umezakia ovalisporum. Next base: position 123,093 of record NZ_JANQDJ010000068.1, read on the forward strand.
ACGCACAGCACGATGAAAACTGGAATATTCCCAATCTTTTGCTGATTTTACCAAACCATGTTTCACCGGATTATAATGGGTGTATTCAACATAATTTTGAAAATCCATCTCATCTTTAATTAAATGTTCCCATTAACTGGTCTCCACAAACAGTTAGAGAGTGTAGAGAACAAAGGAAAAAATGCAAAAATTAATGTTTCCATTCAATTAGTGTCCCCAGCGAGTGGGGACCATCATGTTTGTTGACACTCTATTCCCTTATCTATCTAGAGTTTCCATTCAATTAGTGTCCCCAGCGAGTGGGGACTCTATTATTCTATTCCTAAGTTCAACGTCACCAGTTTCCATTCAATTAGTGTCCCCAGCGAGTGGGGACTCAATACATATTTTTATTCATCGATAGGTGCAAGACAGTTTCCATTCAATTAGTGTCCCCAGCGAGTGGGGACCAAAACGGCATTAATATACCTGGTCTCGAAATACCCAGGTTTCCATTCAATTAGTGTCCCCAGCGAGTGGGGACTTCTTCCTTGAGAAAGAAGAAGCGAGAGACATTGAAGTTTCCATTCAATTAGTGTCCCCAGCGAGTGGGGACTTGAGAAAGAAGAAGCGAGGGATATCGAGTCACTGGAGTTTCCATTCAATTAGTGTCCCCAGCGAGTGGGGACACATAAAACAAAGGGAAAAAGTTATGACACTATTACAGTTTCCATTCAATTAGTGTCCCCAACGAGTGGGGACCATCATTAAAGATTAACTTTGATTATCTATCTCCCGAGTTTCCATTCAATTAGTGTCCCCAGCGAGTGGGGACAAAAAAACAAGTGAACTACAAGCAATTACAAGCCGAGTTTCCATTCAATTATTGTCCCCAGCGAGTGGGGACATCTACTCAAAGCTCGGCTTTGAGTGGGAAAAAACCACGTTTCCATTCAATTAGTGTCCCCAGCGAGTGGGGACATCTACTCAAAGCTCGGCTTTGAGTGGGAAAAAACCACGTTTCCATTCAATTAGTGTCCCCAGCGAGTGGGGACGGGAGGAACACCCTCTGTGGGGTGTGTATATGCGCGCCACGTTTCCATTCAATTAGTGTCCCCAGCGAGTGGGGACCTCCCCAGTACTGTCCGCTTCTAGAGCTATACGTGTCGCCGTTTCCATTCAATTAGTGTCCCCAGCGAGTGGGGACCGTTAAAGTGTGGGATATGACTACAGAGAAACTCCGGTTTCCATTCAATTAGTGTCCCCAGCGAGTGGGGACTCATTATGGGTCCTAGTGGTGGGGCAGAGAATGTCAGTTTCCATTCAATTAGTGTCCCCAGCGAGTGGGGACCAAAAAAGCCAAGAGCATGAACAAAAAAGCAAAAGCTGTTTCCATTCAATTAGTGTCCCCAGCGAGTGGGGACCGGTTACTTCCGTCGCCATAAGCCCGGACGGCAAAGTTTCCATTCAATTAGTGTCCCCAGCGAGTGGGGACTGCAAAACAGGGCTTCTATAGGGCCATATCTCTAGTGTTTCCATTCAATTAGTGTCCCCAGCGAGTGGGGACGCAGAAAAAGAAAAAAGGAAGAAATTGACCAGAAAAGTTTCCATTCAATTAGTGTCCCCAGCGAGTGGGGACGACTACGACTCTGTGGAGGAAGCACAGGCGAGTTGTGTTTCCATTCAATTAGTGTCCCCAGCGAGTGGGGACAGGACTTACCCGAGATGAGGGGTGTTAGACCTCACATAAGTTTCCATTCAATTAGTGTCCCCAGCGAGTGGGGACAGAGGAGGAGACTCCTAGAGGTAGCTGAGGGCTACGTTTCCATTCAATTAGTGTCCCCAGCGAGTGGGGACTCACGTTAGGTTTAGAGCCCCTTTACTGGGGTGAGTGGAGTGAGTTTCCATTCAATTAGTGTCCCCAGCGAGTGGGGACTCTCCAGGAGGCTCTTGATATCGCGAAAGAGATTAGTTTCCATTCAATTAGTGTCCCCAGCGAGTGGGGACTAATAAGAAAAACAATCAAACTCTGGGCGGAGATCTTAGGTTTCCATTCAATTAGTGTCCCCAGCGAGTGGGGACGAAATCACCAAAGCTGTCTAAAGCATTAATACAGAGTTTCCATTCAATTAGTGTCCCCAGCGAGTGGGGACCTGGGTTCTTTACAGAGCTCGAATGCGAGTTTTACTGTTTCCATTCAATTAGTGTCCCCAGCGAGTGGGGACCTGCCCCGTTAAAGCGGCCGTCTCAGGAACCGACAGTTTCCATTCAATTAGTGTCCCCAGCGAGTGGGGACAGATCGTCTAGACAACGCATGGCAAAGCTTACAACTTTGTTTCCATTCAATTAGTGTCCCCAGCGAGTGGGGACTCGAAAAAGAGTGGGGGGAGGTCATCCTAGTCCTGCGGGGTTTCCATTCAATTAGTGTCCCCAGCGAGTGGGGACGCAAAAGCATGTAGAACTATCACAGCTGTTGAGTAAATGTTTCCATTCAATTAGTGTCCCCAGCGAGTGGGGACAAACCCTAACATCCTCAAGAACGTAGCCACATCGTTAAGTTTCCATTCAATTAGTGTCCCCAGCGAGTGGGGACATGGAACCCCATGGACTCTCGCCTTCAGCCCCGACGGCGTTTCCATTCAATTAGTGTCCCCAGCGAGTGGGGACTCACCCATTTTAAACCCTTACCTGGTAAGAAATCTAGATGCACTTTCCGAAGTTCAGGAAAGTTAACGGCTGAAATAGACTTTACCATAGTAGTAAAACTCCTGAAACCCTTACCCAGCAAAAGACCGAAGTTCAAAACCAAAAAATAACTATTCCAGGGATTTTGGTTGAACCTCGGGAATGATTCACTAATGCATCGTGGGATCCACTGTACCCGCACCTAGGCCCTAGCCCAAATAATTAGTGAACTTAGCAAAAATCTACTTACCATCCTTCTTGACACTCCTCATATTTACGGACAGGGAGGCAAATGAGCAGTGGGAGCCATGGTACATCAGCATTATGTCAATTAATCAATATTTTTGTTAATCCTCGACATTCTTGCATTTAGCCTTTGACACCACTATGGGTTTCCGTAGGTACGATGTAACGCTGTAAAAATAAAAACAATAGTAATATTGGCGCAATAGAAATTATTGAACCTGCAGCAACTAACCGCCAATCTAAAGAAAATGTACCGGCTAACTTTGCTACTCCCAAGGGCAGAGTATATAGGCCTTCATCTTGGATGACAACTAAAGGCCAAAGAAAGTCGCTCCAAGAACCAATGAAGACAAAAATAGACAAAGTAACTAACCCTGGGCGAATTGCCGGCAACATAATATGCCACCATAAACCCAACTCTGAACTACCATCCATCCGCCCAGCTTCTTCGAGTTCCTTGGGTACGCTCATAAAAGCTTGTCGCAGTAAAAAAATCCCAAAAGCTGAAGCTAAATTAGGAAAAATTATTCCTAAGTAAGTATTCCTTAAACCTAATTGAACCGTTAAAATATACAGAGGTATCATCACGATTTGAAAAGGAATCATGATGGTAGAAACCATGGCAATAAAAATCCAGTTTCGCCCCACAAATGACAATCTTGCTAAAGGGTAAGCAGCTAAAGAACAAAATAATAAATTCAAACCCACAGTCATCACAGCTACCAAGGTGCTATTGTATAGATATTGTGGAAAAGGTAAAGCTTGCCACACAGTAAAGAAATTGTTTAATGTTGGTTCACTGGGGAACAACTGGGGCGGCCACTGTAAAATATTTTCTCCAGGAGACTTCAAAGCTGTGCTGACTAGCCACAATAAAGGAAAAAGCGTTCCTAGTGCGATGGCTCCTAATAAACTGTAGATAAAAATAAGTTGCCGTCCTCGGTTAGAAATATTTAAATTAGTCAACTTTATTCCCCTAAATTAATAATTTGTGATTTGTAATTCATAATTAAGCCTACTAGCATAATAGGGGAAAAATTTAATTTAGCCGCTATAGTTTCCGGCGGTTTTCAGTAATAATATTCTGTAAAGGTTTATCCCAACTTTCAACAGGTATTTGGGATAAATAAGCAAAATCAAAAACAATACCTATGGTCTGCTTATTTGCCCATTCCGGTGAACTGAGTAAGCGATCATAATATCCACCACCATACCCCAAACGATACTTCTGATAGTTGCAAGCCACACAAGGAACAAGAATCAAATCAACTTCCTGGGGATCTACACTGGGAGCATAGGGATGAGGTTCGGCAATGCCATAAGCTCCGATGTGAAGGGGATCTGCCGGTGTCCAGAAATGCCAAACAAGAGACTTGCCAACGCAACGGGGAAAAGCCCAATTGTAACTAGTATCCCTAAACAATGGACTAAGGTCAGGTTCTTGACGAAAGCTAAAATAAGCTAGGATTGTTCTAGCCTGGATAAATACAGCAGACTTTTTTAGTTGGCTACAGATGCCATGGCTTTTTTGTGTCCATTCTTCCACAGATAGTGATTCCCGTTTTTGTAGCAAAGTCCGGCGTAATTCAACTTTCTTCATTAACAAACCTCCGGGTACCTTGTCTTTTTCATTGGCAGGTTCTGGGTTACTGAGTTAAAAAAGGTGGGCAACAATGCCCACTCTACACCAACTATTCAGCGTTTTGCCGATACCAGTCAATGGTATTCTTTAGCCCTTGTCTAAAACTGACCTGAGGGCTAAAACCAAAAACTTCCTTGGCACGTTCAATATCCAAACAACGCCGGGGTTGACCATTGGGTTTATCTGTTTCCCAAACAATGTCACCATCAAACTCCATTAATTCGCAGATTAGAGTAATTAAATCACGGATCGAGATTTCTGAACCCGTGCCCAAATTAACTGGTTCAGAGTCATTGTAAGATGTAGTACCCATGACAATTCCCCGGGCTGCATCTTCTGAATACAGAAATTCACGGGTAGGACTACCATCACCCCAAACAGGAAGTTGTTTTTCTCCCTTGATCTGAGCTTCATGAACTTTACGAATTAACGCCGGAATTACATGGGAACTACGGGGATCAAAGTTATCTTCAGGTCCGTATAAATTCACTGGCAACAAGTAAATGCCATTAAATCCATACTGCTGGCGGTAAGATTGTAGTTGGACTAAAAGCGCTTTCTTAGCGATTCCGTAGGGAGCGTTAGTTTCTTCAGGGTAACCATTCCATAGGTCATCTTCTTTGAATGGTACTGGTGTAAACTTGGGATAAGCACAAATAGTGCCAACACAAACAAACTTTTTCACTCCAGCTTCATGGGCAGCGTGAATCAATTGAGTACCCATGATCAAGTTGTCGTAGAACAACTCCGCAGGTTTTTCCCGGTTAAGACCAATACCGCCGACATGAGCTGCCAAGTGAATGACAATATCTTGTTGGTTAACTGCACGTTGACAATTTTCTAAGGAACGCAAATCACAGTCACGCGATCGCGTGACTGTAATTTTACCACTATCAAATCCAGCCTTACACAGTTGATCAATTACCTGACGGCCGAGAAATCCTGCGCCACCAGTGACAAGAATCCGTTGGTTTTGTAATTCTAACCTGGTCATAATGTCATAATTTTATTGTCTGCCGATAAATCAAAAGTGGAGAGACCCCAGCTCTTGACGAATAGTGGCGATATCATTAGCAACTGTACCATTGCCACTGGGTGAACACTGACCTAATGCGTTTAAATCTGCTTCTACCATTAAAGCTACTAACTCGTCAAAGGTAACTGATGGTTCCCAACCCAACTTTTGTTTTGCCTTAGTAGGATCGCCAATTAACAAATCCACTTCTGCAGGACGGATATAGCGCTCGTCGAACTCAACATAATCTTCCCACTTGAGGTTGACACAACCAAATGCCTTTTCCAAAAATTGGCGCACGGAGTAAGTTTCACCAGTGGCAATCACGTAGTCCTCAGGGTGGTCTTGCTGCAACATCAACCACATTGCCCGTACGTAATCTTTAGCATAGCCCCAGTCTCGTTTGGAATCCAGATTACCCATATAAACTTTTTTCTGTTTACCAGCTACAATTTTTGCAACTGCCATCGTAATTTTACGGGTTACAAAAGTTTCACCGCGACGTGGTGATTCGTGGTTAAATAGAATGCCATTACAAGCAAATAAATTATAAGACTCGCGGTAATTCACTGTTTGCCAATGGGCATAAACTTTAGCGCAAGCATAGGGACTGCGGGGATAAAAAGGGGTTGTTTCGTTTTGAGGTACTGCTTGCACTAAACCAAACATTTCTGAGGAACCTGCTTGGTAGAAACGCACCTGTACTCCCGTACGTTGCTGGTAATCGCGAATTGCTTCCAGTAAACGTAAGGTTCCCATTCCTACGGAGTCAACGGTATATTCCGGTGAGTCAAAGCTAACTCTCACATGAGATTGAGCACCCAAGTTATAAATTTCCGTGGGCTTTACTTCTTCTAAAATACGGCGTAAAGTTGTACCATCTGTCAAGTCACCGTAGTGAAGAAATAACCGCGCTCCTTGTTTGTGAGGATCTTCATACATATGATCAATGCGGTCTGTGTTGAAGGTAGAAGTCCGGCGGATAATACCATGTACCTCGTAACCTTGTTCCAACAAAAACTCACTCAGGTATGAACCATCTTGACCTGTAATACCGGTAATTAACGCGCGCTTCCTTTGGGTCATCTCAATTTTCCTTTGTTTTTTTTGACAATGTATTTACATGGAAATACATGTTTATTTTGACAAACTAGTAGCTAAACACTACACTGTTTGATGGTAAACCTAACAGTGGAAACTGTTAACAGAGGTTGTCCATTACTAAATCTAGTAAACACTAATGTTACAATTTGTTTTAAGCAGTTTAACTCAAAAGCAAGCTCATGTATCTTATTTTTATTTATATTTATTATTATATTTATTATTATGTTGTATAAATTTTATATACGATTTTATCCCAAAACTTATTTACAGGTCTTTCAGAAGAGTTGAATTCTGGAATAAAAATTTACAATTTTTGCCTTTTACCCAGATAAAGTTCATTGTCTATTGAGAATAGAGTCATTAATTGCTCAAATTTTGTATCACCGACGCACAACTTGGACAGTCAACAGTCAAGATTTCTGCAGGTCCTTATATATATTAGCTTTAAATCAATTCCCTAATATCAGGCATGAATTATTAATCATGTCTAATTTTTTCAGATTATAACAGTGGGGGTAAAGGATTTCCCATGGCCTCACCCCCTGCTAGCCGACGCCTTACCTCTTTAGTATGCCCCTTTATTCTTGGGCATAATAACTACATCAATTGTTTTCAAGATTATCCATAAATCAAGCCAAAGATTCCTAAATTTCACATAGTGCAGGTCTATTTGCACTCTTCTTGGGTAAGGAATGTCATTACGTCCAGAAACTTGCCATAATCCAGTAATTCCTGGACGGATTGTTAAAATATGGTCAATGTGACAACCATATTTTGGCAGTTCTGAAGTCACTAAAGGGCGCGGACCCACAACGCTCATGTCTCCCTTGAGAACGTTCCAGAATTGAGGAAATTCGTCCAAGCTGGTAATTCGCAAAAATCGACCTATTTTCGTGATGCGGGGATCTTGCTTCAATTTAAAGCTGCTTTCAAACTCTTGCCGTAACTGGGGAGAGGTTTCCATCATTTGTATTAGGATTTCATCTGCATTGGTCACCATTGTCCGGAACTTAATACAGTTAAAAGTCTTATAGTTTTTGCCCACACGCTTCTGGACATAAAAAATCGGTCCTTCCGAGCTACAAGCAATCAGCAAGGACAGAATTAAATAAACTGGGAAAAACAAAATCAATACCAACAGGGAAAACACTATATCAAACAGTCGTTTAGCGAACTCTCCGTTTAAAGCCTGAAAAGAAAAACCTGTAGGTTTGAGCCTGGGGGCTTTTGTTTTTTGTTTGCCACTCAAAAAAGTGCGCGTAGACGCGCTAGTATTTTGCCGTTGGGCTTTGCCATTCCTCAAGGGTTGGCCTCGCTTTCCGGAGAGGAGTGAGCTCTGGGCAGTCATTATACTCCTTAATAATCCACACCACACATAGTCCCAATCTTAAAGCTAAAATGAACTGCTTCTGGGAATAAATTGCCAAAAGCCCACAAAACAAGTGATTAAATTTGGTTCATGGCCTTGAAGATGTTTTTTCTTTGTTGCATTGATCTATAAATTTGAGATACCGCTCGGCAAAAACCGACGATGAAAACTGGGAAACGTGCGATCGCACATACTCAGGATTGAAAGCATTTTGATAAATTTCAAATTTTTTCACCGCCTCCATTAAAGCTGCTTCTGTTTGTGTACCAAAAAATATACCCGTTGCTGTATCCAGACAAGAACGTAAATCCCGCACTGTTTCTAAAGCACCTCCCCCACCGTAAGCAATTACTGGAGTGCCACAAGCTTGTGCTTCCACTAAGGCAATGCCAAAATCTTCACAAGCTGCATAAACAAATGCTTTAGCTCTAGCCATATATTTTTTTACCACATTATCAGGTTGCCATCCCAGTATTTGGATATTAGAACTTGCCATACTGCGAATCTTTACCATTTCCGTGCCTGTACCAATAATTACCAATGGTAGTTGTAATTGATTAAAAGCTTTGACAATTAAACATACTTGCTTATAACTGACTAAGCGGGAAACAGTGAGATAAAAATCTTCCTTTTGAGAGAAAAATGGCCAGTTATCGATATTGACTGGGGGATAAATAACTGTTGCTTCTCGGCGATAGCAACGCCAAATGCGACGAGCTGTGTGGTGGGAATTAGCAATGAAGTAATCAACGCGATTAGCACTCAATACATCCCACTGGCGCAAGCGATGCAATAAATACCGAGTTACCCATCCAGCCATACCCTGTCCCAAGGGACTTTGGCGCAAATAATCGAAGGTCAGATCCCAAGCATAGCGCATGGGGCTGTGGCAGTAACAGATATGCAACTGATCGGGAGTTGTCAAAATTCCTTTGGCAACAGCGTGAGATGAAGACAGAATTACGTCATACTCACGTAAGTCCAATTGTTCAATGGCCAATGGCAACAAAGGCAAATACTTTTGTACACCATTACGGGCATAGGGCCAGTGTTGCAGGAACGTTGTGCCGATGTGACGTTTATATAAATAACTTTCAGAATTGCTGGATTCAAAATCAATGAGGGCATATAAATTAGCATCAATATGATTCAGAATTTCCTGCACAACTAGCTCTGAACCGCCTGTGGCTTTCGGTGTGAGCCACTCATGAACTAACGCGTATTTCAAGGGCACAGCTAACTTTAATAGGTAGAAAAAACTTAGCAATTGACGGGGTTAACTGAAAAGTTTTTTAGCGAACAATCAATGGGAACTGCCTTAGATTAAACAGAAGACGTAATTATCTCAAAAAAGGTTCCAGATGAACACTGCAACCTGATACCCTCAAATTGGGGAACGGATAATGGAGAATAGCACAATTTTGGCTGACTCCCTAGCTTCTCCTCCCCCTCGCTACTATTTGACAACAGATAAAAATTAAAGACTGGGAATTTATGCGAATTTTAATCATGGGTGGTACGAGGTTTATTGGTGTTTACCTCACTGGATTGTTGGTAGAGCAAGGGCATGAGGTGGTACTGTTCAATCGTGGTAATCGTCCCGTACCTGCTTTAGCAGGAGTAGGACAAATTCTGGGCGATCGCACTGACGCTACCCAACTAAAAGAAAAATTATCATCAGAAAGATTTGATGTCATTTTTGACAATAACGGACGGGAACTAAGTGACACTAAACCACTGGCGGAAATTTTTCAAGACAAAGTGCAACATTTTGTGTATATGAGTTCTGCCGGGGTGTATCTCAAATCTGACCAATTACCTCACATAGAAGGTGATGCAGTGGACCCGAAAAGTCGTCACCTAGGTAAGTATGAAACAGAAGCTTATCTGACTCAACACAATTTACCCTTTACTTCCATTCGCCCCACTTATATTTACGGACCACTTAACTATAACGATTTGGAAAGCTGGTTTTTTGATAGAATCCTTCGCGATCGCCCAATTCCCATTCCTGGTAATGGCTTGCACATCACTCAGTTAGGTCATGTAAAAGATTTAGCCACAGCCATGTCCAAGGTCATCGGCAATGAACAAGCCATTGGACAAATTTATAATGTCTCTGGTGATCGTTTTGTGACTTTTGATGGTTTAGCCCGTGCTTGTGCTGTTGCTTGTGGTAAATCACCCGAAGTGGTGAAAATTGTCCACTACGACCCGAAAAAATTTGATTTTGGCAAGGGTAAAGCTTTTCCCATGCGAGTGCAGCATTTCTTCGCATCAGTAAATAAAGCCATGACAGAATTAGCTTGGCAACCCGAATATGATTTAGTTTCCGGGCTGGCTAATTCTCTAGAAAACGATTATCTCCCCAGTGGCCGGGACCAAGCTGAAGTTGATTTTTCTATGGATGAACAGATTTTACAAGGTGTTTAGAAGTTTTCTAACTCTGTGCCGAAGTTCCGGAGTTTAGCTTCTTGGCTTTCCTGTTTTACCCTTGGGAAAGCCAATTCTTATCATCATCATTGAATAAAGTTTATCTTTTGTGGCACAATATATATTAATCCTGATATCACCGTCAAGGCAACAGATAGCCAGAAAACAGTTAATGTAGGGACTTGCCAGGCTAGTGATAAAGGTGCAATTAACAGGGATATAGCGATGATTTGACTCACAGTTTTGAGTTTACCCCAAATATTCGCCCCTGTAATGGTGGTTTGATTTACCCGCCAACCCGCGATAGCCAATTCCCTGGCTAAAATTACAAATACCCCCCATGCGGGAATCTTTTGCAATTCCACTAACACCAACAACGGCGCAAGTACGAGGAATTTATCCACCAAGGGATCAAGAAATTTACCCAAATCAGTAATTTGGTTGAGTTTACGGGCTAAATAGCCGTCTAACCAATCAGTCAGCGCCGCAACTAAAAATATTGTCAAACATATCCATCTGGCTTGGGGTGTGGGATTATACAATCCATACAATAAAAATGGTATGCCCAAAAGTCGAGAAAAAGTAATGGCGTTGGGTAAATTCATGACTTGAAATAATAGTTTGAGATAATCAAATAATTCCCCTAATGTCAAGGGTAAATCACTCACTAATTGCGGTACTAGTAATATATCTTGTTCAGCTTCTAAGAATATTCTTTCCTGCTGATAGGAATCAACTAAAACATTATATTCTTCTAGGTCAATTAACCAAGGACAGGATATGACTTTGATTATCTAAATCATTAGAGCGTTTCCCAATGTAATGAAGTACACAGCAATTTATTCTCTGTTCCCTGTTCCCCTTGTCTGTGGTGCGAAACAAAATATCACCAAAATAGGTTTTTAGTCTACTTGCATGGCATGATCTGTATTTTGAGATGATTCCAACAATACTATGACTGAAAATACAGATTTTCGTATTGAACGCGATTCCATGGGCGATCGCCAAATCCCTAGTAGTGCATATTACGGTATTCAAACACTAAGGGCAATAGAAAACTTTGATATTAGCGGCATCAAACCCTTACCTACTTACGTAGATGCTTGTTTAATAATTAAAAAAGCTACTGCTATCGTCAACGGAGAATTGGGTTGCATTCCTCTAGATATCAGTCAAGCAATTGTGCAAGCAGCCGATGAAGCACTCACTGGTAAATTACGGGATCAATTTGTGGTAGACGTTTATCAAGCTGGAGCTGGAACTTCTCACCACATGAATGTCAATGAAGTTTTGGCAAATCGCGCCTTAGAAATTCTCGGTGAAGAAAAAGGCAATTATCAACGGGTTAGTCCTAATGACCATGTAAATTACGGACAGTCCACCAATGATGTGATTCCCACAGCAATTCGCATTGGCGGGTTATTAGCACTTACTCATACTTTACAGCCAGCATTAGAAAAAGCCATGGCGGCTTTGGAAAGCAAAGCAGAAGAATTTCAAGATATAGTCAAATCAGGTAGAACCCATTTACAAGACGCTGTACCTGTGCGTTTAGGTGAGAATTTCCGAGCTTGGGCACATATATTATCAGAACACCAAAACCGCATTTACACAGCCTGTGGAGATTTAATGGTGTTGGGTTTAGGTGGTAGTGCTGCTGGTACTGGGATGAACACTCATCCCCAGTATCGCCCCCGTGTTGTAGAAGTGATTTCCCAACTGATAGAAACACCCTTAGAACCTGCACCCCATTTAATGGCTGCAATGCAGAGTATGGCACCTTTTGTCAATGTTTCCGGGGCTTTACGTAACTTATCTCAAGATTTAGCTAAAATCTCCCATGATTTGCGGTTAATGGACTCGGGCCCTAAAACAGGTTTAAAAGAAATTCAACTACCCCCAGTCCAACCTGGTTCCTCAATTATGCCCGGTAAATATAACCCAGTCATGGCAGAGATGACATCAATGGTATGTTTTCAGGTCATGGGTTACGACAACGCCATCGCTTTAGCCGCCCAAGCTGGACAATTAGAATTAAACGTCATGATGCCCCTAATTGCCTATAATCTGATTCACAGCATTGAAATTCTGGGTAATACCATCGCAGCCCTTACCAAACGCTGTATTCAAGGAATTACCGCCAATAAAGAACGTTGTTTAGCTTATGCCGAAGGCAGTTTAGCATTAGTGACAGCACTGAACACCCACATTGGTTATTTAAATGCAGCATCTGTGGCAAAAGAATCTTTAGAAACTGGTAAATCTCTCAGACAAATTGTATTAGAACGAGGGTTAATGACCGAAGCAGAATTAGCAACAGTTTTAAACTTAGAACAAATGAGCGCCATTGTTCCTCTTAAGTAATTGTTAATCAATATTTCTCAAAAATCTGAAAAAAAATGTAGAGACGTTGCATACAACGTCTCCTTAACTTCTACAGCAAGAAGCCTCACATCTCCCCCAATATGAATCCGGGGGGTTTCAACTTACTAGGTAAGTTTCATTTACCCTAATAAGCTCCCACTCCCCACGAGCTATTGAATGACGGGACACCCACTCGTTCCCACTGTCACCCTCAAGGGGTAACATAAGAAATTGTTTCTAATTTTTGTAGATAAAATAGCCTACTTTCCGAGAACCAAATCCTTCTGTCATTAAATTATTAGCAAAGTTTCTCGCACCAGCCTGAGCAATTCGCGGGTTATTAGGTTGACCTGGTTCTGGACGTACTACAGCTATGTGTCCAATACCTCTAGGATTTTTCCAACAAACTAAAGTTGGAATCCCTTGTGCTGCTGAAGATATAGCTATATTTACACTGACACTTTTCCATCCATTGGTAGGGTTATTCAACCAGTCATACATCTCATTTGCTCCTTGTTCTTTTTTACCCACCCAATGAGTTAAGGGCGCACGCAAACAACGCATTACATCTCTGGCAAATATATTGCAGTAAGTTTCACCACCTTGAGGCCAGTATCGTTTATTCTGAGGGTCTGCAACGTTCAAATAATCTATAACTTGACGAATTTGCTCAGGAGAACGGACTTGCGGATTTTCCACAACAGGCATATCCTCATCTTGAAGATACCGCGCTCGTTGTCCAGGTTCTCCTATCCACCGTTTAGGATTAGAGGAAATTGCAGTCTTAGCAAATGGGTTATCACTTGGAAAGAAAAAGCCTTGAATTTCTTTATTGGGAATATTCTTCAAGCTTATCAATCCAGTTCCATTGGGATTATTAGGGTTTGTAGATTTGTCACCAAGAGCTTGCCAAGTTTGAAATCCAACTATCCCATCTACTTCGATACGTGCTTGAGTTTGAAATTTTCTCACAGCAGCTTCAGTTTGGGGACCAAAATCTCCATCTACTTGTCCTGCATTAAAACCTTTCTCATTCAATAATTTTTGTAGCGTCTCTACATCTGAGCCTTTACTACCTCTACGAAGGGTGGAGGTAGGTACAGGTAAATTACTATCTTCAGGTATATATTTTAAGTTCCAAGCCTCACCCCTTTCATCTGTGTTAGGAATACGCCAAATGGATGATCCTGAATATTGATTCAGATAATTTTGAAGTTCGGCGGCGGTGGCGGGATTGTTGGCATCAGCTTCAGAACCCCAAATTGGTAGAATTGGTTTAGTTAAGCCAAGTTGCTTGTGTGCCTTTAAACAAGCCTCCACTTTTTCTTGGGTAGTAGGTCGAAAACTAAACTTTTCAAAATATATTTGAGGCAAAGCAATATCACAATACTTGTCTAATATTCCCCAAGGAATCTGACGATGAAATTCAGGATAACCAAAACTGGTATATCCAAGAGATCCTTTTTTAACTAAAGGTCGCAATGCAAGCAGAAGTTTTTCTACATAGGGGTGAGTGCTTTCATCCTTTACTTCCTCTTCGACATCAAGAACATACCCGTCTAAGCCACAATCAAGAGCCTGCTTGACTTTTTCTACTTGTTGTTCCACATCAGATGTTCCATAATGGTATCCCCATCCATAAACTTCAATTCCACGAGATTTGAAACTTTGAACTATTTGTGGGGAACATTGCCAATCCCAAAATGTAGGGTTTTGTTGTTGATTTCTTTTGCCGTCAAATACTTTAAGATAAATACGTTTTACATGACATTTGTCCAGCTGTTCTAAATAATCTGAACGAATTTTTGACAGATTCCAAATCCAAACTCCACGATGATGTTCAGACATACTCATTTTTAAAACTCTATTAGGTTAGCAATTAGCTGTAGTTGTTCCTCTTTCCTAGCATCCATGCAAAAACTTACGCTAAGGCTAAACAGCAGACATAGCAATTTTTATAGCATGGATTATATCTTTTGACGTAAAGCTTATCATCAGATAATTTCCTGTCAGATTATAACGTGGTTTTGGTATCATCTGACAGCATTTAATTACCCTATGAGTTAGTCTTCACAAATTTATCTATGGATTCCTGAAAATTTTTTATCAAATATGGAAATGGAAAATAATAGGGAACGGGGAAAGCGGGTAAATCCTCAACGTGGAATCTACACCAAACAACACGGTAAGAACCAAAAACCTAATTTGAGCAATTAATGACTCTGACTGTTGATTGTTGACTGTTGACTGTCCAAGTTGTGCGTCGGTGATACAAAATTTGAGCAATTAATGACTCTATTATTAATAGACAATGAACTTTATCTGGGTAAAACGCAAAAATTGTAAATTTTTATCCCAGGATTCAACACTTCTGGTAGAGTCTCGGTGGCTTTAGTCCGGGGAGTGTCAATAAAGGCTTTTCCACTTTGACAAAATGGCTCGTCGGAAAATAGATTTTGTTTATATAATTGGGGGTATATTAATACACTTTATTATCCATGCAGACTCAAAAACCATCTGTCAGTTTCATTCGGGCTACTTCCTACGAAGGCGAGGCTTTGCAAGCATCTTTAGTTACTTTGCTAGAACCTTTTGGGGGGATGTCTGCCTTTGTTAAACCTGGTAACAGAGTTTTACTAAAACCAAATCTTCTCACAGGTGCGCGTCCTACTAAGGAGTGCACAACCCGCCCTGAACTGGTTTATGAAGTTGCCCAGATGGTCATAGAAGCTGGTGGTAAGCCATTTTTAGGCGATAGCCCCGCTTTTGGTAGCGCCCAGGGAGTAGCAGAAGCCAACGGCTATGTTCCACTGTTACGAGAATTAAATATACCCATCATTGAGTTTCATGGTAAGCGTTACCAAACTCTCAATGAAGATTTTAATCACCTGCGGCTGTGTAAAGAAGCCATGGAAGCAGATGTAGTAATTAATTTACCCAAAGTCAAATCACATATGCAGTTGACTTTAACAATGGGAGTAAAAAATCTCTTTGGTTGCGTCCCAGGTAAAATGAAAGCTTGGTGGCACATGGAAGCTGGCAAAGATCCTCACCGCTTTGGTGAGATGTTAGTAGAGACTGCTAGAGCAATTAACCCGAATTTGACCATATTAGATGGTATTATCGGTCATGAAGGTAACGGCCCCAGTGGTGGCGAACCTCGTAATTTAGGGATTTTAGCAGCTGCAGCAGATGTATTTGCCTTGGATAGGGCAATGGTAGAAATCCTCAAGGTCAAACCTGAACAAGTCCCCACAGTTGCAGCCTCTCAACGCCTGGGCTTTTGTCCAGAATTGACTGACATAGAATTTCCTCATTTACATCCTGATTTACTCAAAATCGAGGATTGGCAATTGCCAGATAAGTTAATGCCCATTGATTTTGCCATGCCTCGTGTAATTAAGTCTACTTTTAAACATCTTTACATTCGCTTTCTCAAAGAACCGATGAGTACCTATGGTCGAAGTTCATAACTGAACAATTAGTGGGAGTTGTCTTTTTCATGGGGGTTGGTTTGAGGTGAAAGCTATGCTACCTGTCCATGATAGATTTTTTCGTGTCTTTTTTTGCCTAAGTATGGGCTGAAACTAATACCTAGTAATAATTTGAGTATCCTGAGAGGATGTCTGAAGTGTTTTTGTTGTGGCATTTAATAGGCATTTAATATTTATATATGCCTCTCAACCACGCTTTTTAAGGGGGATTTGAAGTTTTTATTCACCTCTTTGTCAAGGAAAGTAAGGTGGGACAATATGTGAATATTAACACAAGTGTTGAATCCTGCAATAAGAATTTACAATTTTTGCCTTTTACCCAGATAAAGTTCATTGTCTATTAAGAATAGAGTCATTAATTGCTCAAATTTTGTATCACCAACGCACAACTTGGACATTCAACAATCAACATTTCTGATAAAGATGCTATGTACAGATAAGAAAAAAGCGTGACAATCTTATCCCTGGTAGTTAAACTATGATTTGTACTTCAATTGGCGGGCAAGATGCCCACCCCACAAAAGTTTCATGATTATGATTTGTACTTCATAAGAACGAAATCTGCTGTATTTTGAAATATTAATTATTAAAAGTCAGGTTTAAACTGACTTTTTTTATTTAAAATTTATTTTTTTGGGTTGTGCCTATTAACAAATTTGTTTTTCCCTAGGGTAAATGAATCATTGTTGTGGGATTTTCCATACTATAAATTAAATTAGATTTTGTTGCAATGAAAACATTTGAATTAAGTAATTTTTCGTGATTTGTTACTGAATTTAGTCTGACTAAGCTAGTTATAATAAATGTTATACTCATAGAGTATTTTATGTACACTAACAAAAAAAACAATTTTTGCTGCTTTGCTTAACCTATTATTAACTAAGGAACAAGAAATTACAGCTATGAAGTCCCACTCATTGGCTACCAAAGTCAAGACTTTAATGTGTTTGTGTAAGTTTGTATCAAAAACAGCAGTTAATAAACCGCTATTATGGGAATTGGCAAAGTGTTTGAAATTTTTGAATGCTACATAGTTGACAGTGAAAAAATAGTTAGAATATCATCAACACTCTCCTCTAGAGAGTAAAACTACAAAAAAAGTGACGAATTTCAAATTTGTATGAATGCAAATAGCGAGTCTGCCAGCCCTACCGATACATATTCCCATCGTTTGGCAGACATTGTGGGAACTGCGATCGCTCTAGTGACTCTAACAGTACCTGTGTTTGTTATTGCTCACTATTCAACCGATGTTCCAAACCAGCAAACCCGAACCTATACACTACCAAGAAGTGGAAATTAAACAACAGCTAGCAGTAACATTTCACTACAAGTTAGCTCGAGAAAGGAGAAAACAGATTGTGATCTGATATTTTGGATGTGTAGTTACCAGGACATAACTCTGAATTTCTATTGTCTTCTGACTGATTCGGATATAAGGATTTCAAATTTTTTGGTTTCTCACCAAATTATAGATGTGTGAATGGTAGAAAGCGTTGGGGGGGTTCTCACAGCGCTTTTTGCTGTTGGGACTGGACTCATACTTGCGATGTTAAACAGTAATTCAGTTGAATATGTTGGGAAGAAAGTCCATCTTGGCTTTAAAATTCTACAAAAGGAGCCAAAGTCAGTGCTACCTAATTTACTGTTATCAGAGGAGTTTGTTTGTGGATTTATCCCGTATTCCTGCTCAACCTAAACCCGGTATACTCAACGTTTTAATTGAAATACCCGGCGGGAGTAAAAATAAATACGAGTTTGACAAGGACTTGCAAGGCTTTGCCCTAGACAGAGTGCTTTATTCTTCGGTACGATATCCTTATGACTACGGCTTTGTACCTAACACTTTAGCTGATGATGGTGATCCTTTGGATGGAATGGTAATTATGGATGAGCCAACCTTTCCCGGCTGTATCATTCCAGCACGACCCATTGGGATGTTAGAGATGATTGATGGAGGCGATCGAGACGAGAAAATTCTTTGTGTTCCTGACAAAGATCCGCGTTACGCTGGAGTAAAATCACTCAAAGACATAGCACCACACCGCTTAGAGGAAATTGCCGAATTTTTCCGTAGCTATAAAAATTTGGAAAAGAAGGTAACACAAATTCTGGGTTGGCAGGATGTTGATCAGGTTTCAGCTTTAGTGGATAAATTCATCAAGGCTGCCAAAGCATAATGTAAAAGTTTAATAGTTATGAGTTATGGGTTGTGAGTTATGAGTTTTTATTTCTAAGTTCTAACTTCTAACTTCTAACTCCTAACTGTAGAAAACCTTTGTTGAAACATAAACAGCTTTGGCTGGTTGCGATTTGCAAAAAGTGCTCCCCAAAAAAAAATCAAAGAAATGCAACGTACCGTCCTTTTGGCAAAGATTCACAATTGTACCCTCACAGGGGCAAATATCAACTATGTTGGTAGTATCAGCATCGATAAAATTTTATTAGACAAAGCTGGCATTTTACCCTACGAGCAAGTTCAAGTAGTGAACAATGCCAACGGAGAGCGTTTTATTACTTATGCAATACCAGCCCCAGCTCATTCCGGCGTGATTGAGTTAAATGGGGCGGCAGCACGTCTAGGGATTACAGGCGATCGCTTGATTATAATGACTTACGGGCAGTTCACTGTGGAGGAGTTAAACAATTACTCACCTAGGGTAGTCATTGTGGACGAAAAAAATTGCCCATTGGAAGTACGGCACTACAATGATCTGCTCAGTTCCACAATGTGACTGCGGTTACCAAGGTGAAGTTACATGAAGGCTCTGGATTCATGGGTGGGGTGGTTCGGAATTCATCTTCAATGCTTGGCGAAGTTCTTGGAGTGTTGCAGCTACCGCACCACTGGTTAATAATTCTGCTGCTTTGGTTAAACCAGATTGCATATTTGAACATAGGCCAGCCCGCCACAGGTAAAATCCCCCGTTCCATAAAGCTGTGTGCATAAGTTCTCCTGGTTGACCAGCTACAACTTGTTTTATTTGGTCTAGTAATTCCGCCGTGGTGTTCAAGGGGACATTTTTGCTTGTAATACCATAGTCATGGGGTGACAGTAGCAACCTTTGTATTTCTAGAGAACTTTGAGATAACCCTATAATTGCGGTGCGATCGCGTGGTAAATCACAACTACCTTCTAATCCCTTAATAAAAGTATATTTGTCTACTTTTCTCAAATTCAACGCTACCCGAAACATTGTTTCTGTGGGCGGATGAACAAAACCAGCCACAATATGAGCATCCCCAGCATAAGGACACCAAATTAATTCCATTGTCGCTAAAGGTGGACGCTTGCCGAGTTGGTCGCGATATTCCCACATAGCTTGAATTAAAGGAAAATGAACAGGTGTATAAACAAAACCGATTTTGGTTTGTGCAAATACTTGCTGGGTTTTTGCCAGTGGTAAAGCAGTCCAATCAACACCCAGGCCTTGCCAAACTTCTATTAAGGGTAAGCCATATTTTGTGGGTAAGCGATGGCCTCCGTGCATCACCACTGGTTGTCCAACGGTGGCCAGTAGTAATGCTGTTATTACGCTTATTGGTGCAGTGCGGGTTCTGCCATCATAAGGTATTCCCAAAATCATCACCGGGGGTTGGGAAGTGATTGGTTGTAACTGTGGCCCCAACTCCTCATAAGCATCTAACATCCCTGCTAACTCTTCGCCGGTGGGGCGCTTGATGCGGTGAGCAATTAAAAATGCTCCAATTTGTGCTGGTTTGGCTTCACCTAGCAGCATCATTTTAGTAGCAGTGGCCGCTTCAGTACGAGTTAAATTCTCTGCTGTATGGTTTCCGCTACCTACTTTTTTTAGTAGTTCCCTAAATACATTACTCATGCCACCCATTGGTCAAAGGTCAAGTTTTGACTAATCAATCATACTTTAGGAAGCTGATCCCTGGGGCTGAAATCGCGGTGGAATGTGTTCGCATACCAGTCGCCAAAAGTTTTGGATCGGGGGGATTTGCAGACGGTCTTGAGTTGTTACCATGACCACCTGACGAGTAAAATTAGAATTGTCAGGTAAAGGACGAACAGCAAGGGTAGGGTCGTTAATAGCTTCTATGAGTGCTGAGTGAGGTAGCAAAGCCACCAGTTGGCCTTGGCGCACCACTGCTCGAAAAGCATCCAAGGTATTTACTTCTAAAGCTGCTTGCAGTTTCGCTCCTAAGTTTTCAAATTTATCTTGCACTAATCGCCGCATCCCATAACCGTCTTTGAAAACTACTTGGGGATAATGCACTAATTCCGACCAAGGAATAGTTTCATATTGAGCCAGGGGATGTTGGGCTGCTGTCAGTACTTTTATTTGTTCTTCTAGTAGTGGTTCTACTACCATTTCTTTACCAGTGGTTAAGAAGCGATTATTCATGACGATAGCTAAATCTACTAATCCATCTTTAAGGACTTTTAGGGCGCGATCGCTACCCAATGATGTGACTCGCAATTGTACCTGTGGATAATCGTGACAAAATTTTTGTAACACTGGTGGCAAGTAGGAAGCACACAGGGAATGAATTGCCGCAATACAAAGTTCCGGTTGCTTCCCGGCGATTAAATTTGTTAATTCCTGTGTCGCAGTTTGCCACTCCTGGCATATTCTCCGGACACGAGGTAGCAAACATTCACCGCCTAAAGTGAGCTTGGCGTGACTGGTGCGGTGAAATAGTTCTACGCCCATATCAGCTTCCAGAGACTGAATTTGGCGACTAATGGTTGATTGGGTGACCCCACATCTTCGGGCTGCTTGTTGAAAACTGCCTGTTTCTGCGATGGCCAGAAAAGCCTGCAACTGCTCTAGCCGCATTTTCTGTAGCTTGAATTACATTTATGGCCTTCACTACGTTAACGGTTTTTTCCGGAAATTTTAGTAAAGCTTGATACAGATTTTTTTGCTATCGTTAACACCAAAACCGGTTTAATATGCTTACCTGTAGCGCAACAATTAATTGAGGGTGGACACGAAGTTCTTTGGTGTACCAGCAAATTTTTTCAGTCACAAGTAAAAAACACAGGAGCAAGTTTTCTACCCATAATCAATACTCTTCACTGTGGCGATGGTGACTATGACAAATATTTTCCTCAATGTCCTGCTCTCACAGGTCTAGCACAGTTGAAGTTTGATTTTAAACACTTGTTTATTGATGTAATATGAGGATACTTACAGGATTTAGCATCAATATCGATAGCACATAGAGAGTTAAAAATAGGACTTAATTTACCCTAACATAGTCAGACATACCCCGACATTTTGTAGTATGGTAGGACAAGTAACAAACTTAGTCCATGCCAATAAACTATGTACCTCCAAGAGTCGCTGCTACCAGACTGGGAGTCAGTACCAAAACTCTCGAAAGGTGGCTTAAAGACGGGAAAATTGAAGGTATCTTCACACAGGGGGG